>NZ_CP159834.1:1677500-1977500 GCF_047730165.1 Patiriisocius sp. Uisw_047 | reverse complement strand
GATGCTGTAACACTGAAACCGTCTTCCAGCTCTCCTGCAGCAAAACAACCATCACCAGCACTACTTATTTCTGCTCCACATGGAGTTATTGCAGAAGGACCACCTACCATATCTTCAAAGGTTAGAGCGTCTGATGCTGAGCCACATTCATCTGCAAAGCCAGTATTGAAATCTGCTAGCGTAGTATACGTAGCCACAATAGGCATTCTATTGTTATCTACTCTTTCTAAAGTTGCTTCTACATAGGTAGTGTTAGAGTTTTCAATAGATTCTAGTGTGTCTGTATAACTAGTTTGTTGTGCTATAGCCATAGAAGAAACCAAAGCCATTAAAAATGTAATTTTTTTCATAATTTTATACTTATTAAATATGCAAAGACAACGTACTAAATAACTTACTGAATTAACATTTACTCAACAAAAAAGAGCCTCTCATTGCTGAAAGGCTCTTGAATAATTAAAATTTAAGAAAATCTTATTTTCCGTCCATTTTATCTTTAAGCGCTTGTAACGCTGAGTTCGCATCCCCTAATGTAGGTTTTGACTCATCAGCTTGCTGCTTAGCTTTAACGGCCGCTTGCTTTACAATTTTCGCTTCTTCTTCTTTATGAATAGACATATGAGATGCTACCACTTTCTTGAATTCTTTGTTGAATTCAATAATTTGGAATTCTGCTTCTTCACCTTTCTTCACATCTGTTCCGTCTTCTTTCTCAAGGTGACGTTTAGGTACAAATGCAGAGATGTCTTCGTTAAAGTTAATTACAGCCCCTTTGTCCACAACCTCATCAATTGATGCTGTGTGCTTAGTTCCTACTGCAAATTCCGCCTCATACTTATCCCAAGGGTTCTCCTCAGTTTGTTTGTGACCTAAACTTAGTTTACGTCCTGAAACGTCTAACTCAAGTACTTTAACCTCTAGCGTATCTCCTACGTTAGTAAACTCACTTGGATGCTTGATTTTCTTAGTCCAAGATAAGTCACTGATGTAAATTAATCCATCAATTCCTTCTTCTAGTTCTACAAATACACCAAAGTTAGTAAAGTTACGTACGATTCCTTTATGAAGTGATCCTACTGGATACTTCGTCGTAATATCTGTCCAAGGGTCTGGCGTTAATTGCTTAATACCAAGAGACATCTTACGCTCTTCTCTATCTAAAGTTAAGATTTGCGCTTCAACCTCATCACCAACGTTTACAAAATCTTGTGCACTACGTAAATGTGTAGACCAAGACATTTCGCTCACGTGGATTAATCCTTCTACTCCTTCAGTAACTTCGATAAATGCACCGTAATCTGCGATTACAACTACCTTACCTTTTACTTTATCACCTATCTTAAGCTCATCACCAAGCGCTTCCCAAGGGTGTGCACTTAATTGTTTAAGACCAAGTTGAATACGTGTTTTGTCCTCATCAAAGTCAAGGATCACAACGTTTAACTTCTGGTCAAGCTCAACAATCTCGTTAGGATGGTTAATACGTGACCAAGAAAGGTCTGTAATATGTACTAATCCATCTACACCACCAAGATCTACAAAGACACCATAAGAAGTAATGTTTTTTACAACACCTTCTAATACTTGTCCTTTTTCTAATTGACCAATGATTTCTTTTTTCTGTTCTTCGATATCCGCTTCAATAAGAGCTTTATGCGATACAACAACGTTTTTAAATTCGTGGTTGATTTTCACCACCTTGAATTCCATTGTTTTCCCAACATATACATCATAATCACGAATAGGCTTCACATCTATCTGAGAACCTGGTAAGAACGCTTCGATACCGAAAACGTCTACAATCATACCACCTTTAGTTCTGCACTTCACAAAACCATTAACGATTGTTGCTTCATCGTGTGCTTTATTAACACGATCCCAAGCCATAATAGTTCTTGCCTTACGGTGAGAAAGAATTAACTGCCCAGTACTGTCTTCACGTACGTCAATTAATACTTCTACCTTGTCCCCTACCTTAAGGTCTGGGTTGTAACGGAATTCGTTAAGAGAAATAACTCCTTCAGATTTTGCGTTGATGTCAATAATTGCATCACGATCTGATAAGAACACTACTTCACCTTGTACTACTTCATTATCGATAGTATCTACAAAGTTGTCCTTAACTAATTGTTCAAACTCATCTAACTTACCATCATCGATTGGGTCAATACCTTCCTCGTAGTTGTGCCAGTTAAAGTCTGTTAAAAATTTGTCTGGATTACTTTCTTTAAGCGAAAGTTCTCTCTCTGGTTTCTGAGGTGTTGCGGCTTCTTCAACCACAGCAGCAGCTTCTACTGCTTCTGCAGAAACTTCTGCAACTACTTCTGTAGCCACTTCTTCCACTTTTACTTTTGCAGCTTTTTCTGCTACTTCTTTGTTTGCTTTATCAGCCATTATAATGTTGCTTCTGGTTTTTTTTAAGCTTTCGCGAAAATATGCCAGATTTGTATTCTGTGCTCTTACAAGAAATTATGCGACGATCCCACAGAAGGGTTTGATTCGATTTATTTATTCCTCTATTCCTGTTTTTATCGCTAGAGGGCTGCAAAAATAATCAATTTCTTTTGATAATCAAACACCTATCAAAAAACATCACATAAAAAAACAGCCCAAAAATTGGGCTGTCGCTTTGATACTTTATTCCGTTACTAATTAGTCTACAAATATCTGTCCCGTTCTTGTGACACCACCACCTGCTTTTGTCCAACTAAAAGAACCCGAAGAAATTGATTGACACGTTTCATCAGTGTAGGGATTTACCCAATAAAGGTTCCAATCTGAAACACCGTTAAAAGTATTCGATGATTGGCCGTGAGCGTAAACAAAGTTAAGGTACAATTCAGGAACAAAATCAAATTGTCCTAAACAAGAGATGTCAAAATTCTCAAAGGAAGTATCAGTATACATTGTATTTCCATAAGTGATAACAACGTTAGTTAAACCTTCACTGCCGCCTAATCCATTAGGGTCTGGGTTAGATCCATCTGCAATAAGATTCCAAGTACCCGTAAATCCAGGAGCACTAGGGTCAATAAAGGTTCCTGTTCTATTTATTGGCATTCTACCTCCAGAAGTAGCTTTTGAAGCTACACCAAAAAACAAGTTGTTATCTTTTTGAGCATCTGTAATAACGGCACTCTCCCCATTAATAGTCACTATAAAAGATGCATTAGCAGCTTTAAAGAAAAATGAATTTTTTTGAACCTCATTATTTTGATCTACGTGTTTAAAATTAATTTTCTCTCCACCAATCATTTTTGCCACGGCATCATATTTAGAATTGTTTCCGAGGTTGATAAAAAGTTCGCCTCTTTCAATTCCTGTTCCTGCTACAAAAACACCTGTAAAAATGCCTTTCCCACTAGCGTCAAATTGAGCCATTGGAGTTTGTTTATCTGCTTCTAGATTAAACTGCGCAGTCATACCTGCCGTTAAATCTTGTGTCTCAACGTTTTCTTGTTCACACGCTGTTAAAAGGAATAATGCGCAAGCAGCGCTTAAAAAAAGGTTTTGTAATTTCATAAGTAGGGTGTTTTTAAATTTCAATCAAATTACTAATAAAAAATGAAATACCATATTCAAGAATGCTTAAAATAAATGCTATGACCAAAGTAATGATTAGTAAAAATATTTACACATACGTCGTGTTTAGGTAAAAAAATATACTGAGGAGTTATTGGTTCAATAAAATGAAAAAAAATGAAACCTAAATAGTAGAATTAGGTATATATTGTTCATCCTAGTTAGAAAGAAGTAGCGTGTCCAGAAACTGGACGCTAATAGATACCTCAACTTGACACCAATACGTTAATTAAGCAATAACAACATTTCATGATTGCTCCAAAAATACCCCACAACGAAAAAAACCGTTTAGCTGCCGTAAAAAACTATAATTTACTGGACACGATGCCAGAGGAGGAATACGATACTATTACTTCCTTAATTTCTGAAATCTGTGAGCTCCCTGTTTCATTGGTCACTCTTCTTGATGCTGACAGAAACTTCTTGAAATCACATCACGGCGTGGATCTAAAAGAATCTCCACGGGAGATTTCGTTTTGTGGTCATGCCATCAATCAAGAAGAAGATTTATTCATCATAGAAGATGCACGTATAGACCCTAGATTTGCTAATAACCCATTAGTGCAACAAGCACAAACGGTTTTTTACGCAGGTGCGCCCCTCATAAGTCCTGCTGGTTTTAAACTAGGTACACTCTGTGTTTTTGACACCAAGCCTCGCAAGTTAACAGAACGCCAGAAATCAATTCTTATTAATATGGCTAAGCAGGTGGTAAAGCTTTTTGAACTTCACAAAAAAAATAAAGAACTTTTATTAATAGAAGAGCAGCTCATAGAGCGCAACATACAATTAAAGAATTTTACCGGTGTAGTTAGTCACAATCTTAAAGAGCCATTAGCAAGCATCACCTCATTAGCGGGCTTACTTAAAGAAGAATATATAAAAGACTTAGACAAGGATGCATTGAAGTATTTGGATTATATAGAAGAGTCTTCGCACACCTTAAAAGAATATATAGACGGGATGCTCTTGTTTTATCAGTCTGACGCACTAGCATCCCAACTTAAAACAGAATTTAACTTAAAAGAACTCCTCGAAGATATTGAAGAAATACTTTTTGTGGAGCACTCAGAATTTAATTATTCTAAAGATGAAGTAATGCTGCTCGCTAATCGTGCCGCCTTATTCCAAATCTTCGTGAACCTCATCGGAAATTCTTTAAAATACAATCATAATAAGACTCCTTACGTCCGTATTGCTTTTTCTGCAAGCAAGGCCTTTTATCATTTTCAGGTAATTGATAATGGCGTTGGTATCGCTAGCGGTAATCAAGAATTAATGTTCGAACTTTTTAGGACGGGAGATGATGCAGACAAGTTTGGGAAGAAAGGTACAGGAATAGGCTTAGCCACTGTAAAGTCTATTGTTACTAAACTTGGCGGTACAATTAAAGTAGATTCTGAAATAGGAAAAGGAGCTAACTTTAGTTTTACGATTAAGAAATAGCTAGCTTTTACAGTAAAAGGGTGTAAAAAATACGCTACCGTATTGAGTAAAGAAAACACACCGGAGCCCTTACTGCATTAAACCCTTAAAAATCAAATAAGATTGCGGTCATTTTTCTATCTTTGAATAATATTTGAAAAACGAGCATGCAGTTTAAACACTCAGAATTACTTTACGCACTTCTCCTACTGCTCATTCCTATCTTTATCCATCTTTTTCAATTACGGAAATTTCAGAAAACAGCTTTTACAAATGTTGCTTTTCTCAAGAAAGTAAACATCCAGACGCGTAAAAGTTCGCAGCTTAAAAAATGGCTCACCCTATGCTTAAGAATGGCGGCCATCGCCTGCCTTGTCATTGCATTTGCACAACCTTTTTCTGCTTCAAAAACTGCCCTCAATACAAACAAAGAAACAGTCATCTATCTTGATAACTCCTTTAGTATGCAGGCAAAAGGCCCTGACGGACCCTTATTACAAAATGCGATGCAAGACTTATACCTTCTCAAAAGCACAGAGAAAATCACGTGGTTCACAAATAACAAGGTACACAGCGGTGTTTCGGAAAAAGCTTTTAAGGCCGAAATGCTCCAGACCGACTATACGTCAAAACAATTATCACCTAAGCAAGTGTTGCTGAAGGCTGCGCAGCTATTCTCTAAAAATGCTGGAGCAGAAAAGAGACTGATTTATGTTTCAGATTTTCAATTAAAAGAGGGGTTCCCTCCCATTCCGTCAACCTTAAAAGTAAGCGCTGTATCACTCTCGCCAGAACGAAAACAAAATATCGCTCTTGACACTATTTTTATAAAAAGTAACGATGCTTCAAAAATCACCCTGGAAGTAAGGCTCACCTCACAAGGAACTACCGCTTCCGTTCCTGTTTCATTTTATAATAAAGAAGTACTTTTAGCAAAGACGAGCGCAGATTTTTCTGAAAGTGCCATTGTGGCCGCCTTATTTGAAGTTAATAAAGAAGAAGCTATTGATGGTCGTATTCTTATTAACGATCCAGACATTAGCTATGATAATACTTTATACTTTAGTATTAATGAAGCTAACAAAGTAAATGTACTCGCTATCAATCAAGGTGATGGTGCTTTTATCACGCGACTTTTTAGCAATGAGAAATTTAATTACACGCCGCAATCTTATAAAAACCTAGATTATAACGCCATCCCAAATCAGAATTTCATTATTCTGAATGAGCTTGATACTATTTCTGCACCATTAATTGCTGCCTTACGCTCCTTTGCAGAAAACGGGGGGAGTATTTTTGTTATTCCTTCAGTGAATGCGGTGATATCAGAGTATAATAGCCTCCTTAGCAGCTTAAGGCTTGGGGTGCTTGGCGAGCGCATTTCTGTAGAAAAACAGATTACCACCATTTCTTTTGATCATCCATTATACCAAGATGTTTTTGAAAAACGGGTCGTAAACTTTCAATACCCAAAGGTCAATTTGTTTTACGAACTTGCTGGGGTCAATGCCGCTGCATTATCTTTTGAAGACGGAAAACCTTTTATTGTTCAAAAGGGCAACCATTTTTTAAGCACTACACCATTTGCTTCAGAAATAACCAACTTTAAGAGTTCGCCGCTCATTGTCCCTACCTTATATAATATGTCTCTGCAGAGCCTGCCTTTGCCTAAGTTGTATTATACTACAGGTGAACCAAACACTTTTGCCATTCCTATCAAGTTACAACAAGACCAGATAATCACACTTAGAGACAGTCTATCTAGTTTTATACCTTTGCAAATAGCAAACTCAAATAAAGTAACGATTACTACGGAAGAAACTCCAGATATTGCTGGCACCTACGCCGTGATGAACGATGCAGACTTTTTAGAGAACGTAAGTTTTAATTATGACCGAGACGAGAGTATTTTACAATATGCGGCATTAGAAGACTGGGAAGGGGTTGACGCACACGATAGCATTGCCGCTCTTTTTGAAAATATAGTAAAAGACAATACCATTAATGAATTCTGGAAATGGTTTGCCATTGGGGCATTCTTATTTCTGTTAGCAGAGATGCTAGTATTGCGATTTTACAAGAAATAGATACCAACTATTAGAAACGACACAGCTATGAAAATTTTACTAAAATCTGCTACCATCGTTGACCCGCAAGGTGGGCTCCATTTAAAGAAGCGAGACCTTCTCATTGAGAACGGTACCATTATCCAGATTGCCTCAAAAATTGATGCGACAGAAAAAATGCGTGTGGTCGAAAAAGACAACCTACACGTTTCGCTAGGATGGATGGATAGCAGTGTGAGTTTTGGAGAACCCGGTTATGAAGAAAGAGAAACTATAGAAAATGGTTTAAACGTTGCAGCGGCTTCTGGATTTACAGACATCTGTATCAACCCAAACACCAACCCAGTTACAGATAATAAAGGCGCAGTACAATTCTTAAAAAGCAAAGCTGCAAATCACGCAGTGCAGGTGTATCCTGTAGGCGCGATGACAAAGGGTGCCACTGGCGATGATCTTGCTGAGTTATATGATATGCAACAAGAGGGGGCGCGTAGCTTTTACGATTATAAGAAGCCAGTCAAAAATGCGAACCTATTAAAAATTGCCTTGCAATACTGTCAGAATTTTAACGGACTTGTACAATCTTTCCCAATGGATGCTGCCATAGCACATAAAGGAATGGTGAATGAAGGTGTAAACAGCACACAACTGGGCTTAAAGGGAATCCCAATGCTGGCAGAAGAGCTGCAAATTACCAGAGACTTATATATACTTGAATACACAGGAGGGAAACTTCATATCCCAACGATTTCGACTAAAAAGTCTGTGCAATTAATCAAAGATGCTAAGAAAAAAGGGCTAGACGTAACATGTTCTGTTGCCGTTCATAACCTAATGCTGACAGATGATGCCCTATCCAGTTTTGATACGCGATATAAGCTAATGCCACCTCTTAGAACTAAGAAAGAGATTAAAGCATTACTTAACGGTTTGCAAGATGGCACGATAGACGGTGTTACTAGCGACCACGCTCCAATTGATATCGAGTACAAGAAAATAGAATTTGACCACGCACAGTATGGCTCGATAGGGCTAGAAAGCTGTTTTGGCGCCTTGGGGAATGTCTTGAATCTTTCTGAAGTTATTACAGCGCTTACGGGATTACGAGAACGCTTTGGTCTTGAAACTGGAGAAATTAAAGAAGGTGTAAAAATACCACTAACACTTTTTGATCCATCGCCAGCGTGGATGTTTGAGAGTGACGCGATTCTATCTACTTCTGTGACGTCTGCACTCGTGCGTCAACAGATGAAAGGGAAGGTATATGGGATTATTTCGAAAAATAAATTGAAACTTAATTAGTATGTCGTTGATACCACCTCCTGGAAGAAATAAAGCCATTATTTGTTACATCACTTTTGTAGGATTGCTAATCGCAATGTCTATGAACAGCAATGAGAAACATCCTTTCGCTACGGCACATATTAAAAACATGTTTGGGATTACGTTGTTGTGGATTGTTTCTAAAGTATTTATTGAATATATAAATTTGATTCTTGGCGAACTGTTTTTCTGGACGTCTATTGGGCTTCTTATTTACTCGCTTATCAGTGCTGTAAAAAACAAAAAACCAGACCTCCCATATCTTACAGCGTGGTTTGAAAAATGGTTTACTTTTTTAGATTAATATTATAAGAACGCTTTATTCTTTTATCCCGCATATACTTTAATATCGCTTTCCTTTTTCTCTCTTTTACTATATTTTACAGATGAAACAAACACTCTCTTTAGAACACAATTATAAGTCACCCGCAAAGAACACAGGCGCTAATCCTGCGATCATACTCATACACGGCTACGGCAGTAATGAAGATGATCTATTTTCTTTTGCGCCAGAGTTGCCAGATCACTATCACATTATCTCCTTAAAAGCCCCGATCCCAATGCAGCCTTCTGGAAATGCTTGGTACAACATTCATTGGGACAATAAAGATGGTAAAATGAGTGACATTCCGCAAGCAATTATTGCGAGGGAGTTGATTTCAAAATGTATTGACGAAGTGGTAGCGAAGTATGCTGCAGATGCAAAAGACATTACGTTAATTGGATTTAGTCAAGGAACGATTTTAAGCTTTTCTGTAGGATTAAGCCATCCTAATAAAGTAAAAAACATAATAGGCCTAAGTGGTTACATTAATACCGAATTACTAAAAGATGGGTATGAACAAAACGACTTCTCAAACCTAAATGTATACTCATCCCACGGAAGTGTAGACCAAGTGTTGCCGGTGGAATGGGCTCGAAAAACAAAGCCGTTCTTAAAAAACTTGGGCATTGACTGTGCCTACTCAGAATTCCCTATAGGTCACGGCGTAGCGCCACCTAATTTTTTTGAAATGAAAGCATGGCTTTCTGAAGTGAAAAGTGAAAAATAAAATATTTCAGAAAAAAATCTATACCTCATGATTGTAATATATCATAATCCTCGTTGCAGTAAGTCTCGCGAATGTTTGCTCATACTGGAAGAAAACGTTGCTTCGCTGCTGACTCCAGATGCATTGGCTAAAACAGAGATTAAAACCGTAAAATATATAGACGAGCCGCTTGATGTGGCAACGCTTTCTGCGATTATAAAAAAGCTGGGCATCGCTCCTATCGAACTCGTGAGAAAAAACGAAGCCATCTGGAAAGAACAATTTAAAGCAAAAACCCTGAGTGATGCTGCTATCATTCTAGCGATGATACAATACCCAAAACTGATGGAGCGACCTATCGTGGTTCACGGGAATAAAGCGGTAATAGGAAGACCTCCTTCTCGAGTGCTAGAAATAATATAAGGGCTCATTTGTTTTAACATAACATTATCAATTTAAGCCGAGGGGCAAAACTATTTTTGTAGTCTAAAAAGAAAAACGAATAACAGCATGAAAATTTATCTAACCACTTGCCTCGTCCTTTTTTCTCTTATTGCGGTTGCTCAAGGACCTAGTCTACCTAAAGACTTTACAGTAAGTGGAAAAGTACTAGAACAGGATGTTAACACGCCGCTAGAATATGCAACGGTTTCATTTATAGACAAAAAAAATAACGTAATAACCGGAGGAATCACAGATCTTAATGGAGCCTACAACATACAAGTGGCAGCTGGCACCTACACCATACGTTACGAGTATATCTCTTTTAAAACCAAAGAAATTACGGGGCAGAATATTACTGCCAATATCACGATGCCAGATGTTTTTCTAGAAATAAATTTGGCAAGCTTAGACGAAGTTATCATCCGAGCAGAAACGACTGAAGTACAAATAAGACTCGACAAGAAAATCTACAATATAGGAAAAGACCTTACCACGAGTGGTGCTACGGTAAGTGACGCTTTAAGTAACGTCCCTTCTGTGACCGTAGATGTGGACGGATCGATTGCGCTGCGTGGTAATGAAAATGTTCGCATACTAATTAATGGCAAACCCTCTGCCATTGCTGGTTTTGGATCTACAGATGCCTTGCGACAGCTTCCGGCAGATGCCATAGAACGTGTAGAAGTGATCACCTCTCCTTCTGCCCGTTATGACGCAGAAGGTACTGCAGGAATCTTAAACATTATACTCCGGAAAGAAAAGACGCTTGGTCTTAATGGATCTATACAAGCTACAATTGGAGATCCTACGAACTACGGTCTTTCTGGAAATCTAAATATTAGGACAAAAAAATATAACATCTTTAACACTACTGGGGTTAATTACAGAGACGCTCCAGGTAATGCATTTTTTGATAACCAATATCTTACCGAAACTGCGACCAATCCATTTGTGACAGAAAGGCGAGACTACGATCGTTTAAACCGTGGTTTTAATACAAATCTTGGGATGGAGTATTTTTTAACGGAGTCTTCATCCATTACAGGATCTGTTTTTTTGCGCTTAGGCGATGATGAGGATACGGTAAGCAACTTTACAGATGAGTTGAGTACACCAAGCATGCTAGAAGTTTCGAGACTGCGACAAGAACTAGAAACAGAAGAAGATATAAGTGTGCAAGGATCTCTTAATTATGTGAGAGATTTTGACACTAGTGGTCATAAACTTACCGCAGATTTTCAATATGAAGTAGACAATGAAAAACAACGATCTTTAATAACAGAACGCAATACCTTCCCTACCATCGAGCGCTTACCGTCTGAGGTGGTGCGCAGTGATGAAGAGAGTACCGAGCTATTATTACAATCTGACTATGTGCGCCCTATTGGCGAGAATGCGCAGTTTGAAGCCGGCTTTAGAGTCAATCTAGAAGAGTCTATCACAGACTATGAGTTATTTGAAGAAGGTGGTTTAAGCAACGAGTTTTACAGAGATAACGGACTCTCAAATGTTTTTACTTATGACGAAGACGTTCTAGCGGCCTATGTACAATACGGTAACAAGCTAGGCACTAAGTTCAGCTATTTATTGGGACTGCGAGCAGAAAACACCAGACTTGCTGGAGCGGTTGAGGCAAACGAAGAAGCCACGATCGGGTTTGACGCAAATTTTGACAATTCATATTTTGGCTTGTTTCCTACTGTAAATTTATCGTACGAAATCGCTAAACGCGAAAACGTAACAGTGGGTTACAATCGCCGTATTAATAGACCTCGCGGTTACTTTATAAACCCTTTTCCTTCTCGCTCGAGTGAGACCAATGTATTTCAGGGAAATCCAAATATTAGTCCTGCTTACTCTAATGCCTTTGATTTAGGCTATTTGAAAAGTTGGGAAAAAATCACCCTTACCACGTCTATATATTTTCAGCACGAGACGGATGCTTTTGAGCGCATACAAGAAGACACAGGTGAGCTTACTCCTAACGGAGTGCCCATTATTAGAACATTTCCTATAAATCTATCTACAAACGATCGGTATGGTTTTGAGACCGGTGTACTTTACAACGCCATTAAGTGGTTGCGTCTTAACGGGAGTTTTAATTATTTTAATTTTAAAAGTGAAGGAAGTTTCAATGGTATCGATTATGGCACAGAAAACAGTAGTTGGTTTGCGCGTGGTAGCGCAAAGGTGAGCTTACCTGCAAAGATAGACTGGCAAACTAATGCATTTTACCGTGGCCCTCGTAATAATGCACAGACAGAAAGTGAAGGCATTTTTTCTGTGAGCCTTGCCTTGAGCAAAGACTTATTTAATGATAATGCGACCCTTGGGCTTAATGTGAGTGACCTCTTTAATAGTCGCAAGCGTATCTCTAGAACAGAAACTAGCACGTTTATACAAGAGAGTGAATTCCAGTGGAGACAACGCCAAGTAAACCTATCATTCACATATCGCTTTAACCAGAAAAAGCAAGGCCCACGTGAAGACCGAGGTGGTGGCGATGGCGATTTTGAAGGGTAAAATTAATTTTAACCGGTAGCCGTATTTTAGGACATAACATTAAAAAATCCCTACTCTTTTTTAAATTTGTTTTTAATTAATTTTCTTTTCCATTCTTCTCCAAAGAAGTCAAAGACATTAAGAGAATAGATTCCTAACAATACTAATCAAGAAGGAATCATCCACAAAAATATATTCCGATTTGATGAATTAATAATTGCAAGAATTAATGGAACTACCAAGCTTAATATTGCAATTGCAAGAAATTTATAAAGCCTCTTAACATTTTGACCGTATCCCCCTTCTTTTCTAATCTGTTCCCTTTCCTGGGTCTTATCTGAATCACTTATATTTATTTCAAAAACCGCTGCTAAAGATTTTAAAGATTATAGACCTGCATTCTCTCCATTTTCAATTCGCTAAATAGTTCTTATACTTAATCCACTCATTTCTGCTAATTGACTCCATGACCAATGTCTTTCTAATCTCATTTTTTTAATATCTCTTAAATTAATTGTTTTAGGTTCGTGCTTTTAAAGGTTTACAATAGTATTTATTACTCAAAGATAGCTGTTAAGCTTTCTTTAGTTTGCAATAGACAAAACATCATTATGACTGCAATATGATATTAATCTGACGCTAAAAATAAATAGAAACAAAACATGTATAATTAGTTGCTTGTTCTCCAATACTTGGAAGATCCTAAAGATTTTTCTCTGGTTCTTTGTATTTTTAGCAAGCTATTTTTTTAAACCCTTACGACTCCTAGACAACAAAATTGTACGCCATTGTAGATTACAAAAACCTAGCTATAAGAGCTTTACTGAACCAATAGCGCTGAGGCTACTAGAACTAATACTATCTTCTTTTGTATTTTAAAACGTATATTTGTTTAAATAACTAATTAAACTTTAAATTATGAAATTACAATACACATTAATTTTCATGCTCGGTTTGCTTTCTAGCTGCCAGAATAAAGTAGAAGTTACAACTAGCGTTGATACCTTTGAAAAAAATTCGCTAACTGTTATGGATTATCTCAATGGATATCAAATTGAGGAATTGGACTATGACGCACTATACAGCGAAAATGCAATTATGCTTAACACCAGAATGGGAGCTGAAAACGATTCTATTTCTCTAGCCGACATTAAGCGAATGGATCAAGAAGGATGGGATTTGTATGACTTTAAAATATTAGATGAGATTTACCTTCTACCTGGAGTTAATACGGAGACTAAAGAAGCAGATGGATCTGTTCGTTATTACGCAACATGGAGGACTACAAAAGCAGCTACTGACTCCACTGAAGCAATTCAAACTGATGTACGCCTGTACGAATCTTTTGATTTTGACGAGGCTGGAAAAATTCTTTATCAGCAATTTTATGGCGATCTAACAGCATCTAGCAATGTTTTAGAAGGAAAATAATTTATTCTAAAAAAGAGAATACCTAGAAAAAGCCTCCAGAAATGAGGCTTTTTTTACTTTATATCGAACTGAAACCTATTCAATAAAAAAGGTACACGTTTAAATATGAATGAGTTTTCTTATTGTTGGAATAGAATATACTGTGACAAAAAAAAATAACTGACTGACCAAAATAGTGCGAAACTCTTACATCGGTTTTATTCATAGTACATCAAATTAAAACACTTATAAAATTGATTTCGGATTTCCCAAAGCAATGCGCAACCTTTGCGGTGGGTAGATTTTTAGAACGGCTAAAATTACTCAAATAAACGTCTTTACTGAACCTAGTGATTTAACACAGCCCCACCTCCATAACAATAGTAAGCGGTTTGGTTACAAGTATTGATCATCCAACTGGGTTATTTGTGCGTGGAACAGATTTGTATATCAATGTTTACGATGATAATAAAATTGTAAAATTCTCACTCGTAACTCTAGGGGTACAAAACGTTGGAAATATCAATCAAAATATAAAATTATTTCCTAGCCCTTCTTCAAATAATATCTAAATTTAGGGATTGTATAAAACAAAAAAATATAAAATTTATGATATTTATAGGGAGACAATTAGTGGTAGAATTATCTCTGTTAATGATAAAATAAACATTCAAAGCTTAACAAAGGGGTTGTATTTTTTGAAGCTTGACTATAGACCTACTGTGAAAGTCATATAGATATAAAAAACCGTTTACAAACAAAATGTGCAATTAATTGCACGACCTAAAACGATTTGCAAAAATCATTCAAAATGACTAAAGAAGAGATACTAAGACTACGTATAAACACGTATTTTAGAAAATACGTGTTTATACGTAGTCTTTTAAACGTCTATTATCTTATCTTTCTCTGTCTAAGCCCAGACTCCAAATAGTATAACAAGGGTGTAATAACGAGATTCCATTTTTCAGTTTGTTTTTAACTTCAATGGTATAGGAGAATACAAATAAAGGTACCTGTCAAGGAAGAACTGAGGCGAAAAAACTCTTTTCTTCATTAATTTTAGACACTATTATTTTAAGCTTAGACATTAACTTTTGTACTTATCTAAGTTTTTTTTTATTACGTTTTTCCTATAATTATCTCGACAAGACAGAGACGGACCTAATAGAATTTATTTTTTTTGCTGTTAACATATAAGACCGTACCCTTTTGTTAATCAACCGCTTATAATCTGACCGAAAACAACAGGGAAAACGTGATAAATAAAACGGTAACGAACTTTAAATTGATATGACTATATTAGCCCTTAAGAAAAAAGTATGGACCAGAAAGTGTACCAGTCTGTCTTAAAAAAAACGTGTGCCAAAAGGCAGTATAAGCAATGGCTTATACTGCCTTACTTTAAAAACCCTCCGGGTTTTCCAATGAGAAGCACCCGTTTGAATGTGGTGTGTAACGAAACACGCTAACGCCTGTACACTGAACCTAATATTTAATGCTAAAAAACGCCTTTATAGAAAATATTCCCAAAACCAATGCTTAATTGAACTAAAATGACTCGGACAGATCAAAATACTAAAGAAAAACAGGAAGAAGTAGATGCACTTAAAACCGAATTAATTGCAATAACGAAGAAGCTGGTATTTCAAAAGGAAGAGAAGACAAAACGAGCCACTGAATTAGAAATTGCAAAAAAAGAGCTGGCATTTCAGAAGGAAGAGAAGACGAGACGAGCCTCTGAATTGGAAATTGTAAAAGAAGAACGGGTATTTCAGAATAAACAGAAGACGAAACGAGCCGCTGAATTAGAAATTGCAAATAAAGAGCTGGTATTTCAGAAGGAAGAGAAGACGAAACGAGCCACTGAATTAGAAATTGCAAAAAAAGAGCTGGCATTTCAGAAGGAAGAGAAGACGAAACGAGTCTCTGAATTGGAAATTGTAAAAGAAGAACGGGTATTTCAGAATAAACAGAAGACGAAACGAGCCGCTGAATTAGAAATTGCAAAAAAAGAGCTGGCATTTCAGAAGGAAGAGAAGAAGAAACGAGCCGCTGAATTAGTATTTGCAAAAAAAGAGCTGGTATTTCAGAAGGAAGAGAAGACGAAACGAGCCGCTGAATTGGAAATTGTAAAAGAAGAACGGGTATTTCAGAATAAACAGAAGACGAAACGGGCCGCTGAATTAGTACTTGCAAAAAAAGAGCTGTTATTTCAGAAGGAAGAGAAGACGAAACGAGCCGCTGAATTAGAAATTGCGAATAAAAAGCTGGTATTTCAGAAGGAAGAGAAGAAGAAACGGGCCGCTGAATTAGAAATTGCTAAAGAAGAACGGGTATTTCTGAATAAACAGAAGTCGAAAAGAATCGCTGAATTAGAAATTGCAAAAAAAGCGCTGGCATTTCAGAAGGAAGAGAAGACGAAACGAGCCGCTGAATTAGAAATTGCAAAAGAAGAACGGTTATTTCAGAAGGAAGAGAAGACAAAAAGGGCCGCTGAATTAATAGTTGCAAATAAAGAGCTGGTATTTCAGAAAAAACAGAAGAAGAAACGGGCCGCTGAATTAAAAATTGCAAAAAAAGAACGGGTATTTCAGAAAAAAGAGAAGAAGAAAAGAGCCGCTGAATTAATAATTGCGAATAAAGAGCTGGTATTTCAGAATGAAGAGAAGACGAAGCGAGCCGCTGAATTAGAAATTGCAAATAAAGAGCTGGCATTTCAGAATGAAGAGAAGACGAAAAGAACCGCTGAATTAGAAATTGCAAACCGACAGCTTATTGATTTCTGCAACATTGTGTCTCATAATTTAAGAGCACCGCTTGTAAATATTTCCATACTGGTTGATTACCTGCGGGAGAGCAAGGATGAAGAGGAACGAAAAGACCTGTTGAAAAAAACAAAACTTGTAACCAACCATTTAAATCAAGTGTTTAACGAATTGGTGGAATCGGTTCAGATAAAGCAGGACACTGAAATAAGATCGGACAAGATAATTTTGAAAGACTGTTTAGATCGTATTCTTATCGGATTTAGATCTGAGATTGAAGCCTACGAGGCAGATATTCAAATAAATTTTAATGATGTCCATGAGTTTTATAATCCGAGGAAATATATAGAGAGTATACTTACAAACCTTATTAGTAACACCTTGAAATATAAATCACCGGATAGAAAACCTGTTGTCAAAATTAAGCTAGAAAAAGTAAACGGAAACATTATCTTATCTGTTGCTGACAATGGTTTGGGAATCGACTTAATAAAGCATCAAGACAATCTTTTTAAAATAAGAAAAACATTTCATAAGCACCCAGAGGCTAGAGGATTCGGCTTGTACCTGGTCAAAACACAGGTGGAGGCAATCGGCGGAAAAATATGGGCCACGAGTATGCCTAATATAGGCAGTACATTTTTTATTGAATTTAAAACCCAAAATACATGAATAAAGTTAAAACGCTTGGAATCGTTGATGACGATAAAATCTATACTTTCTTGGTCAAAAAAACCATAGAACAGACAGATCTTGTTGAGACGATTAAAGTTTTTGAAAACGGCTTGGATGCGATAGATTTTTTAAAGAACAATGCAGCCAATCGCGATACCCTGCCTGAAATAATTCTTCTTGACCTTTCCATGCCTGTAATGGATGGATGGGAATTTCTTGAAGAATACATACTGCTTAGCCCAAAGCTGGACAGAAAGATTACTATTTATATTGTTTCATCCTCCATATCACCATTTGATATTGCCAAGGCAAAAAGTATAAGTTTTGTTACCGACTTCATTATTAAACCCGTTTCCAAAGAAAAGTTCATCGAAATATTTAAAAAACTGTAAGTGTTTCGCACAAAATAAAGGCCTTCTGACCAATGAAAAATGATTGTAGACCTTCTTATATAAAAGAAAGCACTGGCTAAAACACTGTATAAATTTAATAGGCGAAACCGACCCACCCAGACCATACTGCTCTTTCCGTATCGTTGCAGTCTGGAGGAAATTGGGTTTCAAAACTCCCAATTAACTCGATACTAACCGCTCGCTACAAACTGAAAATCTATTGAACAATGGAATTAGATAGGAAGAAGCATTGGGAGACCGTTTATGAAACCAAAAATCCAGACCAAGTAAGTTGGACCCAAGAAACACCAATAACTTCGCTAGAGTTGATACAATCTTTCGGACTAAAGAAGACTGCAAAAATAATAGATATTGGCGGCGGTGATAGTAAACTTGTAGATTACTTGCTTCACGAAGGATTTGAAAATGTTACTGTACTTGATATTTCGGCTAAATCACTTGAAAAAGCAAAAAACCGACTTGGAGAAAAAGCGAACAAAGTAAATTGGATTGTAAGCGACATTACAGACTTTGAACCAAATATGACTTTTGATGTCTGGCACGACAGAGCAGCCTTCCATTTTCTCACAACGCCTGAACAAATAAAAAAATATATGAAAACCGCAAGAAAAGCTGTGAGCGGATTTTTGATAATCGGAACCTTTTCAAAAAATGGTCCTAAAAAATGTAGTGGCCTCGAAATAAAACAATACAATGAAAACGAATTAACATCTGAATTGAAAGATGGGTTTGATAAAATTAAGTGTGTAACTGAAGACCACTTAACACCATTTGACACCATACAAAATTTCTTGTTTTGTAGTTTTAAAAGACAATCAAACTGAAAAACCAGTGGCTCACAACGAGTATAATTCACCATGTTTAAAGATGGAATGGGAAATTCTCTCGAATTTCCGCACTTTTTGACTCTTTTTATTAACTTAATCTCATACACTAAACCTCACCCCCTACTCAACCCCAATAGACCCTTTTCTAACACCCCACAGCGCACTCATTAGTAAAGCAAGCCTATTTATTGATATACCCGCAAGTATCGCTCTAAATCGATGCATTTTGATATCGATGAATTCTAAGTTCATTACGCTAACATCACCAAAACCCTTAGAAGTCAATACATCATTCAAAGCAACTAAAGAAGAAATAGTACGATTAGGTATAAAAACCTGTTTTTTTTTTAAAACACGAATTTATCGTGGTTCTTTTAATTTTTATCATCCCCTCTTTTTTTTTAATAAGATCATAATCAACATATTATAAAAAAAACAGAAATCCAATCAGATTATTTTTCAGTTTTTAAGAGAAAGAAAAAACCTAACCAGGCCTGAAAAACACTAAAGATTTTCCAATATTTAGTTGCAATAGTTATTGCTTAAAAGCATAGGTTGAAATATGATTTTTAATCATATTTACTATTTATTTAATCATATTTACCATTAATAAGTGTTTGATAAATATTAAAATATATCTTTACGACCTTAAAAGGCTAATACCCTGTTTCACAATAGCCTAACACCCTAACATCCCTAAATAAATGAATAAATTATTATTTGTTATTGCCTTACTGACATATGGCGTAAATGCACAAACACACTTTTCTGAGAATTTTAATACAGTTGAAGCCTTAACAGGATGGACTATAACAGATGTTGATGGTGATGGTCATAACTGGATTAGTGTAGATTGGTCTTTTTCCTTTCCAGAGCTAGAAGCTGGCACTGCTGGTTCATTTTCATGGAACCACGATACTCAAACCCCCTTAACTCCAGATAACTTTTTAACATCCAGTGCGATTGACTTATCCTCTGCTTCTGCTTCTAACTTAATTCTAGAATTCACTACGGGTGGAGTAGATCCAGATTACTTTACCGATGAGTATAGTGTTTATATTACGACGTCTACAGATCCTGCAACAATTATTACGTCTCCAGCTGTATTTAACGAAGTTTTGACTTCTCATGGCTTGTTTACTCGTGTTGTAGATATATCTGCATATGCTGGGCAAACTGTTTATTTAACATTCCGTCATTTCAACACAGTTGATGAGAATCTTTTGTTAATTGATAATATTACAATTAAGTCCTTATTAGATAACGATGCTAAATTAGAAGCATTAACAACAACCGATGCCTCTTTAATAAATAACGTTGTAACTATTACTGGTGATGTTAAAAATAATGGCGCAAATGCCATTACATCTTTAGATGTAAACTGGACAATTGACGGCGGAGCGTCCAATACATATGCCTTAACAGGCTTAAATATTGCTCCTGGAGAAACGTATAGCTTTACGCATCCTACAACATGGGATGCAAACCCATTAGGAGAGCGATCTTTAGAGGTAAATGTATCAAATATCAATGGTACTACAGATCCTGATCTCCTTAATAATTCAATAACACAACCTATAACCGTTTATGGCCTAAGTGAACCTTACTTTTCTGAGGATTTCGAGGATACAAACTTAGATAATCCAACTTGGACTAACACTGATGTTGATGGTGATGGTTATTCCTGGGGATATGGAAATATTTCTAGTGTTTTTCCAGAATTAGAAACTCTTACTGTTGCTTCATTTTCAAAGAATACTGATACCGGAGATCCATTATTTCCTAATAATTTTTTGACGTCAACAGCGATTGATTTAACAACTGCCAATCCCTATGAATTGTTTTTGAAATTTACCGCAGGTTCATTCAATACATCTAACTTTGCTGAAGAGTATAGTGTTTACCTTACGACTTCTCCAGATCCCGCATTAATCACCAACTCTTCACCCCTATTTAGCGAAATATTACCCTCTGGTGATGTGTTTACGCACGCTATAGATGTATCTGCATTTGTTGGACAAATTGTTTATTTGACCTTCCGTCATTTTAATACGACGGATATGAATGCGTTGTTAATTGATAATATCACAATTGGTAACACAAAGTATAATGATGCCAAATTAGCAGCTCTAACAATGTATGATGTACATTCGTTAAGTGCATCTGTGACTATGACAGGTGATATTAAAAACAATGGAGTTAACGCTATAACTGCTTTAGATGTAAACTGGGCAATAGATGGAGGAGCATTCAATACATTTGCTATAACAGGATTAAATATCGCGCCTGGTGCAAACTATAGCTTTACACATCCCACACTCTGGAGTTCTGCTCCTTATGGCACTCGATCTTTAGAAGTAACTATATCGAACGTAAATGGGTATACGGATTCTGATTTAACGAATAATTCATTAACACAACCAATGTTTGTTGTAAGCGAAATATTTGAAAAGGCTGTTGTTTATGAAGAATGGACAGGTACATGGTGTGGATTTTGCCCTAAAGGTATTGTAGGTCTAAAAGACATGTACCATTATTATAATGACGGAAGCTTTATTGGAATTGCAGTTCAAAACGGCCCCTCTAACCCAATGAGGTTAACAAGTTATGATGCTGCAATTGGTTCTCAACTTACTGGTGTACCATCTGGTTTATTTAATAGAGAACCAACGCCTGTAAGTGCAGATTTTGACTTAATAGAAACAGCCTATCTAGCAAATATAATTAAGGTTCCCGTGGCTAAAGTTGAAATAACTAATAGCACCTGGAATTCAGCTACTAGAGAAATTAGTGTAGATCTTAGCGCTAAATTTGCATTAGATTTGGGATCTACAAATTATAATGTTTCAGTGGTCGTTGTAGAAAATGGAGTAACTGGAACAGATGATGGTTATAAACAAGCAAACTTTTACTCAGGTGGTAGTAATGATTTAATTGATTGGGAAGGTATAAATTGGAGAGACCTTCCTCATCCAGTTACGGCAGCTTCAATGGTGTATAATCATGTTGGCCGTGCATTACTTGGTGGTTTTGGTGGTATTGCTGGTGTAATTCCATCATCAGTAACGTATAATACACCATATACACATACATTTACATATACATTGCCTGCGTCTCAAAATCAAGATGAAATTCATCTTGTAGCAATGATAATTAACAATGCTACAAACGAAATTGTTAATGCTGTAGAAGTAGAATTAAACACAACGAATTTTACGAACGATGCCAAATTAGAAGCATTAACAACAACCGATGCCTCTTTAATAAACGACGTTGTAACTATTACTGGTGATGTTAAAAATTATGGCGCAAATGCCATTACATCTTTAGATGTAAATTGGACAATTGACGGCGGAGCGTCTAATACATATGCCTTAACAGGCTTAAATATTGCTCCTGGCGAAACGTATAGCTTTACGCATCCTACAACATGGGATGCAAACCCATTAGGAGAGCGATCTTTAGAGGTAAATGTATCAAATATCAATGGCACTGCAGATCCTGATCTCCTTAATAATTCAATAACACAACCTATAACCGTTTATGGCCTAAGTGAACCTTACTTTTCTGAGGATTTCGAGGATACAAACCTAGATAATCCAAGTTGGACTAACACTGATGTTGATGGTGATGGTTATTCCTGGGAATATGAAAATATTTCTAGTGTTTTTCCAGAATTAGAAACTCTTACTGTTGCTTCATTTTCAAAGAATACTGATACCGGAGATCCATTATTTCCTAATAATTTTTTGACGTCAATAGCGATTGATTTAACAACTGCCAATCCCTATGAATTGTTTTTGAAATTTACCGCAGGTTCATTCAATACATCTAACTTTGCTGAAGAGTATAGTGTTTACCTTACGACTTCTCCAGATCCCGCATTAATCACCAACTCTTCACCCTTATTTAGCGAAATATTACCCTCTGGTGATGTGTTTACGCACGCTATAGATGTATCTGCATTTGTTGGACAAATTGTTTATTTGACCTTCCGTCATTTTAATACGACGGATATGAATGCGTTGTTAATTGATAATATCACAATTGGTAACACAAAGTATAATGATGCCAAATTAGCAGCTTTAACAATGTATGATGTACATTCGTTAAGTACATCTGTGACTATGACAGGTGATATTAAAAACAATGGTATTAACGCTATAACTGCTTTAGATGTAAACTGGGCAATAGATGGAGGAGCATTCAATACATTTGCTATAACAGGATTAAATATCGCGCCTGGTGCAAACTATAGCTTTACACATCCCACACTCTGGAGTTCTGCTCCTTATGGCACTCGATCTTTAGAAGTAACTATATCGAACGTAAATGGGAATACGGATTCTGATTTAACGAATAATTCATTAACACAACCAATGTTTGTTGTAAGCGAAATATTTGAAAAGGCTGTTGTTTATGAAGAATCAACAAATACATGGTGTGGATATTGCCCTGAAGGTATTGTAGGTCTAAAAGACATGTACCATTATTATAATGACGGAAGCTTTATTGGAATTGCAGTTCAAAGCGGCCCCTATAACCCAATGAGGTTAACAAGTTATGATGCTGCGATTGGTTCTCAACTTACTGGTGTACAATCTGGTTTATTTAATAGAGAACCAAGCCCTGTATATGCAGATTTTGAAATAATAGAAACAGCCTATCTAGCAAATATAATTAAGGTTCCCGTGGCTAAAGTTGAAATAACTAATAGCACCTGGGATTTAGCTACTAGAGAAATTAGTGTAGATCTTAGCGCTAAATTTGCATTAGATTTGGGATCTACAAATTATAATGTTTCAGTGGTCGTTGTAGAAAATGGAGTAACTGGAACAGGTAATGGGTATAATCAACACAACTATTACTCAGGTGGTAGTAATGATTTAATTGATTGGGAAGGTATAAATTGGAGAGACCTTCCTGATCCTGTTACGGCAGCTTCAATGGTGTATAATCATGTTGGCCGTGCATTACTTGGTGGTTTTGGTGGTGTTGCTGGTGTAATTCCATCATCAGTAACGTATAATACACCATATACACATACATTTACATATACATTGCCTGCGTGGCAAAATCAAGATGAAATTCATCTTGTAGCAATGATAATTAACAATGCTACAAACGAAATTGTTAATGCTGTAGAAGTAGAATTAAACACAACGCATTTTACGTATGATGCTGCCACTTATTGTATTGATGATTCTGATCCTACACCGACTATTATAGGCTTAGGAGGTGGAACATTCTCAAGTACTGCTGGATTAGTATTTATTAGTACCGAAACAGGAGAGGTTGATTTATCAGCGAGTACTCCTGGAAATTACACAGTTAGTTATGCAACTTCCGGAGCTATTTCAAACAGCTCAAGTGTTTCATTTACACTTAATTCAGTGGCAGTTTGTCAAAATATGGCTGCATGCGCTTTAAGTACGGCTGAACTTATTACGAACGGGAATTTTGAAACTGGAGATTTAACTGGATGGTCGGGATCAAATTTAGTATTGGCCGGAGGTTGTTCTGGTCAAGATTGGACAGTGTACGATGATATTAATTCAATTTCTTATTGTAATGCTACAGGTGATCCAGTTTCGAGTGGCACCTATGCTGCTTACACAGGGTTTGATAATTTCTACGTACCAATCAATTACTATATTCAACAACAAATAGTTGTTCCCGCGGTAGTGCCTAATGCTAATCTTTCATGGTTGCAGGATTTTCAAATCGATATTTTTAGCGGACAAGATAGAAGCTTCACCATTGATCTCTATGATGCTGACGGGTTAGTATTTTTAGATAACTTATACACCCAGAATTTCTCTGTGGGAAATTCAGATTCAGGAGGCTGGGTTTCGCAATCGATTGATCCAACAATTTTACTTCAATCATATTTGAATCAGACACTTACGTTAAGAATCAATGCATTTATACCTGAAGTTTTCCCAGGTACAGGCGGTTTTAGCTTAAATGATGTCTCGCTGACGATTTCAAGCGGTGGATCTGGCAGAACAACAGTTTGGGATGGTGCTTCTTGGAGTAATGGTGCTCCAGATGCTAGCACATACGTAGTAATAGACGGTCCATATAGTACAACTTCTGGTTCTTTTGATGCTTGCGCATTGCAAATTGATAATGACTTAACTATTGCAGCTGGCACCTATATTAATGTAACCAATAATATACTTGTACAAGCTACAGGTTCTCTTACTGTTGCCCACACAGGTAGTTTAGTACAGCTTGAAGACACAGCAGAGGTAACTAATAATGGGTCAATCTCAGTACTTGTAGATACTCCTACTTTAGAAGTCCTTGATTTTATGATCATGGGTAGCCCAATGAGTGGAGAAACTAGAGGTGATGTGTGGAGTAGTGCTTGGAACGTTCAAGCTCACATCACTGCAAACTTTAATAGTATAGCAGGTATTCCTGGTTATAATTTCTTAGATGCAGAACTTGATGACTGGAATCTGTATGAAACAGGTGCTCTATCTGCAGGTGAAGGATACCTTGTGCGTCCACAAACATCCTATAATGGAGCAGGTGGTATATTTAGTTATGACTATAACATAGGTACATTAAACAATGGTGTTGTTACAAGCACATTAGGTTTTAATGTGACTGCATTAGAAAGCCCTAACATGTTGTCTAATCCATATCCATCTGCTATAGATGCAGATGTATTCCTATCTGCAAACCCACAGATAGATGGATTGTATTTCTGGGAGCATAACACGGCACCTAGTACAACTTATCCTGGAGCAGAAACTAATGGAAACAACTACAGTATGGATGATGTATCATTCTACAACAGTTTAGGTGGTGTAGCTGCAGCATCAGATATAGGTGAAACTAATACTCCTAATGGAGTAATATCAACAGCTCAAGGTTTTGGTGTTTTTGCTGCCGCAGCAGGGACAGCAGCCTTTAACAATAGTATGAGATTAACTACGGGTAACACCACGCTTAGAAACAACACCATTGCTAAAGATAGACTTTGGTTGCGTGTTACAAGCAGTGCTTACAACGTTTCTGGAAGTACATTAGTAGGGTTTGTAGCAGACGCTACTGCGGGTATTGACATTAAATATGATAGTGGACGTATAGCGTCTAAAGTTTCTATTTACTCTCACATTGATGGTAGTGATAGAGGATACACTGTGCAAGCTAGAGAAGCTTTTGATAACGGTATGACCGTAGCATTAGGATTCTCATCTATTATTGAAGAAGTAACAACTTATAAGATTTCATTATCAGATTTAGATGGAGCGGCTTGGTTAAACGCAACTCCATATCTAATAGATGCTCAAGCAGGAGTTGTGACTAACTTAAATGAAGATGCTTACAGCTTTACAAGTGATCAAGGGGAGTTTAACAATAGATTTACCCTTGTATTTCAAGATAGATTATTAGGATCTAAAGATGTATTAGCATCTAGTATTTCAATGTATCCTAACCCAGCCAGTGATCTTGTAACTATTGTATCTCCTAATGCTGCTATCTCTTTAGTAGAGGTAAGAGACCTTAGAGGTAGATTAATTCTTACGAATACAATAGCTAGTCAACAAGTAACAAGTTTAAATATTACATCACTTGATAACGCAGTATACCTGGTAACAATTACAACAGATAGTGGTACTAGTACAAGTAGATTGATTGTAAAATAATGATATAAAAACCAGCTATCAACAAAGAACTGAGGTAAAAAACAACGCTCTTCTTCATTAATTTTAGACACTATTATTTTAAGCTCAGAGATTCACTTTTGTGATTCTTTGAGCTTTTTTTGTTATCATTCTCCTCTAATTATCTCGGTAAGACATAAACGGACAGCATAAAATCTATTTTTCTTTCTGTTAAGATAAAAGGCCAAACCTTTTTGTTTCTCAATAGATTACAACGTGAACTAATACCACAGGAAAAACGAATTTTGAATTACCGTAATGGACTTTAAATGGATATGACTACATTGGCCTTAATAAAAAAAATACGAGCCAGAAAGCGTAACGGTCTGATTTAAAAAATAAAGAACTTGTGCTAACAAGGTCTATTGCGTATTGAAACGCGCCATGTACTATACGTTAGCAACAAGTTGAAAAAACGAACCTAACTATGAAATTAGACAGAAAAAAACATTGGGAGACCGTTTATGAAACCAAAAATCCAGACCAAGTAAGTTGGACCCAAGAAACACCAATAACTTCGCTAGAGTTGATACAATCTTTCGGACTAAAGAAGACTGCAAAAATAATAGATATTGGCGGTGGCGATAGTAAACTTGTAGATTACTTGCTTCACGAAGGATTTGAAAATGTTACTGTACTGGATATTTCGGCTAAATCACTTGAAAAAGCAAAAAACCGACTTGGAGAAAAAGCGAACAAAGTAAATTGGATTGTAAGCGACATTACAGACTTTGAACCAAATATAACTTTTGATGTCTGGCACGACAGAGCAGCCTTCCATTTTCTCACAACGCCTGAACAAATAAAAAAATATATGAAAACCGCAAGAAAAACTGTGAGCGGATTCTTGATAATCGGAACCTTTTCAAAAAATGGTCCTAAAAAATGTAGTGGCCTCGAAATAAAACAATACAATGAAAACGAATTAACATCTGAATTGAAAGATGGGTTTGATAAAATTAAGTGTGTAACAGAAGACCACTTAACACCATTTGACACCATACAAAATTTCTTGTTTTGTAGTTTTAAAAGTCAATCAAACAGAAAAACCAGTGGCGCACAACGAGTATAATTCACCATGTTTAAAGATGGAATGGGAAATTCTCTCGAATTTCCGCACTTTTTGACTCTTTTTGCTAACTTAATCTCATAAACAACACCTCACCTCCTACTTAACCCCACTAGACCCTTTTCTAACACCCCACAGCGCACTCATTGGTAAAGCAATCCTATTTTATTGATATACCTACATGTATCGCTCTAAAAACGATGCATTTTGATATCGATACATGCTAGGTTCATTTCGCTAACATCGCCAAAACCCTTAAAAGTCAATACATCATTCAAAGCAACTACAGAAGAAATGTTAAAATTAGGTATTTACACGTAGTCATACTATTGCTGATTATCACATCTTTGTAAAAAGCTCAGGAACTAGATATACCAACAAAGACAGAAATCCAACCGGATTTTTTTTAGTACTTAAGCGCAAACGAAAAACCTAAGCAGGCCCAAAAAACAATAGCGCCAGATCTTAGCCCCACAGATGCAAACGGACAGCAAGAAATCTATTTTTTTTCTATGAATACAAAAGACCAAAACTTTCTGTTTATCAAGTTATTACAACCCAAACCAATACCACAGGAAAAACGCATTACGGAATACCGTAATGGTCTTTAAATAGATAGAACTACATTGGCCTTAATAAATAAGTACGAGGCATAAAGCATAGTAGCTTGATTTAAAAAATAAAGAACTTGTGCTAACAAGGTTTATAAGCTATGGCTTATACTGCGCTGCTTGGCTCATAAAAATTAATATATAGGCTATATATAACATATGTTATATATAGCCTATATCAGAAGTATATAGAACATATGTTATATATACTATTGTTACCTGCAACCTAAAAAAAACGAACTAAATAGAAAAAATAAAATATGTGGTATAAAATAATGGAAGTTAATGAATGGTTTGGCGAAATGGCTGAACGATACCGATTAGTAAAAGATTTCAACCGAGCAGCGAAAAACTCATTTATTGTCGGAATTGCACCAACTCTTTTGGAGGCTAAAATCACAAAAGGAGACAGTAACTATAAACACGCATTTTCAAAATGGTTAGGCGGAGGATTTAGAATTAAAGCACTTTCTGGTCGAAGTCTTGAAAAAAGTGAACTTATAGAAATTGGTAGAGTTGTTTTAGACAACGAAGAACTTACAAGAAAAATGATTTCTTTAGGTTGGGACACTTTAGAAGTTCACGCAAATCAAGGTTATAACGGAGCGAAATGGGCATTAAAAGATTATGCAAACATTGGTGGATTCTTAAACTAAAATTTTATGAAAAATATATTACTACAAGTAAAAGCAGATAGTGTTGTTACTGAGACAATTTCTAACACAGATGCAACGACATTTTCAATATGGTTTTGGGTTGCTATAATTGAATTTTTTATTATTGTTTTTCTTTTTTTAAAACTAAAGAAAAAAGGAAATGACTTAAAATTTGGAGATTTATCAAAAGATAAAATGCGAAATGCAAAAAAGTCGGACGTAGATATGGACAATTTAATGAACAGTATAAATGGTTCTAAAGATTTGTACAAAGAATTAAGTAGAACTTGTCATCCTGATCGTTTTATAAATGCCGATAAACAAAAACTCGCAGAAGAAATTTTTCAAGATATTTCTAAACATAAAAGAGATTTTAAGAAATTGACAGAACTTAAAGAAAGAGCAATAACCGAACTAAATATTAATTTTAAATAAATCAAAAATGGACGAAGGAGTAGTAGTAGTTATAATTCAACTTGTATTAAGAATAGTTGGAACAGTAGTATGCGTGAATAAAGCAAAAGAACTTAATAGAAGTACTGGAGGTTGGGGCTTTTTTGGCTTTGTGTCGCCAATACTCGCAATGATTTGGATTCACTTTATGAAACCTGTTATGAAATGGGATGAAAACGTGAATCTCGACAAAAAGTAAGAATAAATAGAAAAGGCAGCAGGTAACAATGTATAAAAACAATGAGGGTTTTAGTGCTTAATTCAAAGTTCAGTACATTTAATGAAGTATTATCACATATTGCAGAAATCCTCGATATAGAGATAAAAGAATTAATAGTTTCAACAAAATGAAAAAGAAATTAAATTTTATTGACTTATTCTCAGGAGCAGGAGGATTATCGGAAGGATTTATTAGACAAGGGTTTAATGCTATTGCTCATGTTGAAATTGATAAAGCCGCATGTAACACTCTTCTCACAAGAACTGCTTATCATTACCTTAATTCCAGAAATGAGAAAGAAGATTATTTAAACTACTTAAGAAGAGAAATTAGCCGAGATGAACTTTATAGTCTATTACCTGAAACTTTAATGAATTCAGTAATTAACAAGCCCATTGGATCAGAAACTAATCAAGGTATTTTCGAGCAAATTGATAAATTAAAAGGAGAAAAAGATATTGACCTTATAGTCGGAGGACCTCCTTGTCAAGCATACTCGCTAATTGGAAGAGCTGCTGATAAAAACGGAATGAAAGAGGATGATAGAAACCACCTTTATGTGCAGTATGGAGAATATTTAAAAAAATATCAACCAAAATTATTTGTCTTTGAAAATGTTCTAGGACTTCTATCTGCTAAATCCAAAACAGGCGAAAAGTATATTGACAAAATGCTCAAACTTTTTAGGAAAATTGGCTATGAAACTGAATTCAAAACCCTAAATGCAAATGATTTCGGAGTGTTACAAAAAAGAAAGCGTGTTATTCTAATTGGAAGAAGGGGTAAGAAAATTGATTTTTATCCTGAGTTCTTAAAGAAAGAAACTACAATTACTGTTAATGAAATCTTTAAAGGGTTGCCTAAATTAAAAGCAGGAAAAGGAGAATTTTATATAACTCCTTACACAAAGGAAACTTCGGAGTACTTACAATCCTCTAAAGTCCAAAATGGAATTGATTTTACAACTCAACATATTGCTAGACCACACAATGAACAAGACAAAGAAATATATAGAATTGCAATAAATAAATGGGATAAAAAAAAGGAACGATTAAACTACAATGACTTACCTAATAGATTAAAAACACATAAAAACAGAAAATCATTTACTGATAGATTTAAAGTTGTTGCAGATGAATTATCTTCATGTCATACGGTCGTTGCTCACATAGCAAAAGATGGACATTATTACATTCACCCTGATATAAAACAAAATCGTTCAATCACACCAAGGGAAGCAGCTAGACTACAATCATTTCCTGATGACTACTTTTTTGAAGGGGTTTCTGATAAGCCAAGTCGAACAGCTGCATTTAAACAAATAGGTAATGCTGTTCCTCCGTTATTAGCAGAGGAAATTGCTATTGAAATTAAAAAAATAATATGAGTAAATACTCATCATATATTTCAGAAGAAACGCCTCCAAAGGCGCGTGCCATGATTAATACTTTCAGGGCATTTGGTTACAATTTACAAACGGCTATAGCTGACATTGTGGATAATAGTATTTCTGCTAAAGCTGAAAATATTTGGATAAATTATGAATGGAAAGGGAGCGAATCATGGGTGACAATTACGGATGACGGTGAAGGCATGGATAAAGAAAGTCTAGTTGTTGCCATGACCCCAGGAAGTAAAGACCCAAATGATGAAAGAGATGTAAATGATTTAGGGAGGTTTGGTTTAGGGCTTAAAACATCTTCTTTTTCTCAATGCAAAGTACTAACTGTAGCAACAAAGAAAAAAGAATACAACACACTCAAAAGATGTTGGGATTTAGACTTTGTACACGAAACTGGTAAGTGGACTTTATTGGACTATATTTCAAATCAAAAAATCATTGAAAAGCTTTCAAATCAGGAGTCTGGAACTATAGTTCTTTGGGAGAAACTGGACAGATTAGTTGGGAATTCTCATATTGAAAATGAAGCAGCAAGAAAGGTGTTTTTGGAAGAATTTGCATTAGTAGAAGAACATCTGAGTCTGGTTTTTCATCGATTCTTAGAAAAAAGGAAATTAAAATTATGGATTAACGATATATCCATATCTCCTTGGGATCCTTTTATGAAAGAGGAAGAAGGTGGACAACTTATTAGTGATGAGTATTTAGACAAAAACAATGTCCATGTAAAATGCTATGTATTACCCCATATTTCTAAGATAGATATGGAAACTAGAACTAAAGCAAAAACAGAAGATTGGTATAAATTACAAGGATTTTATGTCTATCGTAATGAAAGACTTTTGTTGTATGGTGATTGGTTAGGACTTTTCACAAAAAATGAGCATTACAAAAATGCTCGAATCCTAATTGACATACCAAACAAACTTGACCACGAATGGAAAATTGATATAAAAAAAGCTACTGCTACTCCATCCATTTTTGTTAGAAAAGATTTAGTTAGGTTAGGTAAAATGACAAGGCAATTAGCAGCCAATATGTATCGTTTTCGGGGAAATCAAATAATGCTTGATGATTCAATTACAAGTTTTGATTTCAAGCCTGTTTGGAAAGCAACAAAAAAAAGAGATGGGGCAATGAAATATTATATTAACAAAGAACATCCCATTATTGAGCGCATACTTACATCAAAAAATATAAAAAAGGATGATGTAAAAACTATTTTGAAGTTAATTAGTGAAACTACCCCTGTTGAGGCTATTATACAGAATTACAGTGAGAATCCCGAAAGTATCGAACTAAGAAATGAAGGGAAAGAGCTTGAGCAAGGAACGATATTGTTAGCACAAATGATGTACGATTCACTAAGTAAATCAGGTGTAAATCGAGAAATGGCCTTAAAACAAATACTGAATATTGAACCCTTTAATGAATATCCACAATTAATAGAACACGTCAATTAATATGAATCCATTTGAAAGCGCAAGAAATATAGCTCATATGCTACTAGAAAAATATGAGCGAAAGAACATCACAAATAGTATTATCGCTGATGAAGTTGAAAATATTTTTCTTATGAAGGGGTTTGAAACCCTGAAAAAAGATGAATTAATATCTCAACTTGAAGCAGACTTTGAAGTTTATTCAAAAGAAGCTACTCTTTTAGTTGCAGAAGATGTGATGCCTTGGCTTTATGATGTAAAATCAAAAATTAATCCTGAATTATGGAATCGGTACAAGCTCTATATGAATAAAAAGGATTCATCATTTCCAATGGACACTATTGATGATATTACTGATAAAATCTTAGATAGATGTGTTAACCCTAAAACAAAAGGACGTTGGGACAGAAGAGGAATGGTTGTCGGAAATGTCCAGTCCGGGAAAACAGCGAATTACACAGGCTTAATTAATAAGGCAACAGATGCTGGATATAAATTGATTATTGTAATTGCAGGAATACACAATAGTTTAAGGGCTCAAACGCAAAATCGTATTGATGAAGGTTTTATTGGTCGAGATAGTTCAGATTTTATTTTAAGGCAAAGAAATCATAAAATTGGAGTTGGTGCATATAAGTCAGAAACAGAAATTTATTCGTTTACATCTTCTGACGGAAAAGGTGATTTCAACAGAAGTATTGCAACTAGAATTAATGTTCCTATAGGTGGACAAAGTCCAACTGTTTTAGTAATTAAAAAGCAAAAAAGCATTTTAGAAAACTTGATTCTTTGGTTAAATAATTTCGCGTCAGAAGATGAAAATAATGACCGAAAAATATTTGATGTTCCTTTGTTACTAATTGATGATGAAGCCGATAATGCTTCTGTTAATTCAGGAACAGAATTCGAGCCAAAAACAATTAATAGGCTAATTAGAACCTTACTGAATCTGTTTAATCAAAATACTTTTATTGGATATACAGCTACACCTTATGCCAATATATTCATTCCTTCCTCCTGGAGTGAAAACTTAGAAACAATGGTTAAAGATGTTCGCTTAAAAGTTGGTGAAGATTTATTCCCTAGAGATTTCATTGTTAATATCCCACCTCCTTCAAATTATGTTGGTGCTGTTCAGGTTTTTGGTTATGACAATGATGATTTTGATGAAGAATTTGAAGGCTTAAATATTATCAGGTCAATAAAGGATCAAGATCCTTTATTTCCAATACGAATCAAATCTATAAAAATTACTGATGATAAAGATGAATTACCTGATGATGTTCCTTCAAGCTTAAAGAAGGCTGTTAAGTCATTCATCCTTACATGTGCAATAAGAAGATTAAGAGGGCAAGAAAAGAAACATAATTCTATGCTAGTTCATGTTGCCTTATATGTTGCGTGGATTGATAGAGTTGCGTGGTTGTTAAACGAAATAATGCGTGATTATAAAATGCAAATTCGTTCAGGACAGGGTAATTTAATGACCGAATTAAAAGACCTTTTTGAAAATGATTTTATTCCAACAACAGACAATGTAGTAGATAACATTTCTTATAACGACCCTAAAATTAAGCAACACACTTGGACTGAAGTGAAATCAGTATTAATTGATGCTGTAACAAAAATTGAAGTGCGCTCTGTTCACGGTACAAAAGATACCCGAAAACTTGAATACCATAATATTGAAGACATTGATTATAGTCTTTACGAAAAAAATGGAATGTCCGTAATTGCAGTAGGGGGAAACAGACTTTCAAGAGGAATTACTCTTGAAGGATTGTCTGTTAGTTATTATCTAAGAGCAACCCGTTTATATGATTCTCTTATGCAAATGGGCCGTTGGTTTGGCTATCGTCCTGGATATGTAGACTTATGCCGTTTATATACAACTGAACAACTAATAAACTGGTATAAACATATTACACTCGCTACGGAAGAAATGAAAGCCGACTTTGAAAATATGTCCGCTCAAAACAAAACACCATCACAATATCAATTAAAAATCAGGACACATCCTGGGATGGCCGCTATTAACAGATTAAAAATCACAAGTGCGGGAAAAATGAGAGACCATCAAGTAATAAACGTTGGTTATTCTGGTGATACAAAACAAACTTTCATTTTCAATAAAGATAAAAACGTAATAAAGAATAACTATAAATGCTTTTCATCTCTGATAAAAGACATACCAAACCCATTAATTCAGGAAAAAAATAGACTTCTGTGGAAATCAATTCCCGCAACGAATGTGATTAATTTCTTATTAACGTACCAACAGGATTATCATGATTTAGAGACTATTTGCAAATACATTGAAAAACAAAGCAATCAAAACAAACTGGATAAATGGAATATTGCTGTGATTTTAAATTCAAGCAAAAAAGTTAAGGCAAAAGATAAATCTATACATGGCTTGGAAACACTTGTTCATGAGTTTCAATTAAAGGATACGAAAATAATTGGTGGGTTACCAGCACGTAGTTTTGATGATGGAACGAAAGAATTATCTGTTAAAAATGGAAAAAATGCAATTCTTGACAAAAGAGCGAGAATGATTGATTTAGAATTTGATTCTAATCTCCCTTCCGAAAAAGAAATAAAACAAAAGAGAAAAGACGCACAAACTCCTTTACTGGTATTGGTTCCTTTTGACCCAAGAATATCTCCTGATTTAGATAAAAAAGTCCCATTAATCGGATTTGGAATAATAATACCTGAATTACCAAATGAAATAAAAATAGAATTTGCCGCTAGACCATTTAGCTCTGAATTTGATTATTCACAAGAAGATGACGATACAGATGATGAATAATATAAAGGATATTTGGATTGAACAGGCAAACGCTTCTGAAAAAAAAGTAATAAGGCAGAAGGTAAAAGAAGTTACAGGTGTAAATTGTTTTATAGGGACTATTTCATTTTCTAAAGCAAAAATATTCTCTGTTGAAATACCATCAGAAATTAAAGTTCATCCAAATTATTTAAAGCGTTTTTCCGGAGTAGAAGTTCAAGTATTGCTTGTTGTAAATAACAAAAGAGAATTAGCAATACTTCTTTTAGAAGAAGAGTTAACAGATGTCTTTATATTATTCATTGAAGATATTATTAAATCATTACTTCCTCTTAAAAACTCAGAAGAAGTCTTACTAATTATATCAAATCGTATAAATTACTGGAAGAAACTTTTTGGGAAATTTTCGAGTGATTTATTAACTCCACAGCAACAAAGAGGATTGTTTGGTGAGCTATTTTTCATCAAAAAACTGCTTGACAATAATACCGATATTAAAAAAACTATAGAAGCATGGCAAGCACCTTTGGCTACGAATCAAGACTTCTATTTTAACAGAAAAGCAGTTGAAGTAAAAACCTCAAAATCAAATAGTCCCACCATAAAAATTGCAAATGAATTTCAGCTTGACATTACAGGGTTAAATCAGCTTTATATAGCCTTTTTTAAACTAAATGAATATCCAGACGACAAAAACACTCTGTTAAAGCTAATTATTGAAATAAGAGGTCTATTGAACCATACTCCTAGTTCATTAAACGAGTTTAATTCTAAACTTGAATACATGAGAGTTACATCGGAACTTGAAGTAGAATATGATAAAACGGGCTATTCAGTTAGGTCGGAAAAATATTATCATATCACAGAAAAGTTTCCAAAAATAACTTCTTCAATGATTAATGATGCTATTTCAAAAGTATCGTATGAAATTTCACCTAATGGCTGTAATGCTTTCGAAACTACTTTTGATAGTGTGTTAAAAGATTTATTTCATGGTTAAAACAAATAATAAAAATACGGATTACGAATTAGGTTTGTTCATTCAGAACCTTTACCATGAGATACAGTCTCTAGTCTATTCTGATGATTCAGGAGATTCTAAAGAGAATAAGTTTACTGAATATGTAATGGAAACGTTAGCTGATGCTGACGAAACAGAAGGGGTTAGACTCTGTCATTATATAAAAGAAAACAAATTTGAGAACATTCAGTTCAAAATTAATGGTTATGCCTTAGAAGAAGGTTATGAGAATGTAGATATATTTATTTCATCATACAAGGATACAAACGAAATTTACCGAATTTCAAAAGCTGAGTTCGACAAAATACTCAAATGGTCTACAGGCTTTATAAATGCAGCATTAAAAGGACATCTTGAAGAAATAGAGCCCTCATCTGAAGCGTTTGGATTGGCTACTGTTCTCCGAAAACAAAGCAAAAACATTATCCGAGTAAATATTTTTATTCTGACAAATGGGGATATACCCATGATCCTCCTCAAAATTTTAAACTGAAAGGTCTGGAAGAAATATTAATAAATTTCAAAATTTGGGATGTTGAGCGTTTGCATAGACTTTCTCAATCTACAGGCAACAGAGAGCCTATCGAAATTGATTTTGAAGAAATGATGGGAGAAGCAATTCCATGTCTTGAAATGCCTTCTAAAAATGATTTATATGAATGTTATCTTGCTATAGTTCCTGGCACTATTCTATCTAGTATGTACAGAAATTATGGGACACGATTACTTGAAAGTAATGTAAGAGCTTTTTTGCAGCAAACTGGGAAAATAAACAGAGGAATACGAGATACTATTCGTTTTAAGCCACATATGTTTCTTCCGTACAATAATGGACTAGCTACTACTGCACAGGAGGTGAAAACAAGAATCAATGAAAACGGACAAAAAGTAATAACATCAGTTAAAGATTTTCAAATTGTAAATGGTGGTCAGACTACTGCTTCACTTTTTCATACAGCTAAAAAATACAAAGAAGCTGATGTGTCAAATGTTTTCGTACAAATGAAATTGACTGTAATAAAAGATGAAGAAAAGAAAAATATAACAGTCCCTTTTATTTCTAGGTATGCCAACAGTCAAAATAAAGTTTCAGAACTTGATTTAACATCCAATAATCCTTTTTTACAGAGACTTGAAGAATTATCTAGAACTACATATGCAATAGATCAGGAAGATCGAAATAAGCAAACAATCTGGTTCTTTGAGCGTGTAAAAGGACAATACAGAGAAGCATTGAATAAAGAACCAACAAAAAGTAAGCAAAATGCCTTTAAATTAAAATATCCCAAAAGTCAGGTTGTAATTAAAGCTGATGTGTCAAAGTATATGAACTTGTGGACACAACAACCTTATCATGTTTCTAAAGGGGCACAGAAAAATTACACTGCCTTTATGAAAGAGGTAGAAAAGATATTTAAGAAAGATAAGCCAGGAAGAATCTATTGGGAAGATATTGTTGCAAATGCAATATTGTTTAAATCGACAGATAAGCTTTTTGGAAGAAAAAATCAGAACCCCATTGGTGATACAAATATAAAATCACATACTGTTGCTTATGCTTTATCATATTTACATCATATTACTAATAACAAACTGAATCTTGGTGAAATATGGAGGAGACAAGCTATTGAAGAAGATTTTCTAGTAGAGTTGAAAAAGTTACTTGTTTTTGTTTATGATTTTTTAAAAAATATGGATGTTGCTTTGATAAGTGAAGCTGCAAAAAGCGAAAAAAACTGGACCAAGCTAAAAGAAATCACATCACACCCTGTAAATTTAGATATTATAAAACCTTATCTAATATCAACTGCGGACTACAAAATTAGATATGAATCAAATATTGATGATGTAGAAGAAACCGAACGATATAATGCTTTATCAAAAATAAATGAACAAGGAATAAAATTTTGGAATGGATTATCAATTTACAATAGAGAGACAAAAGTAATTTCTCAAATCCAAGAAAATTTTGCTCTCACAATTTGTAATAAACTTAAATCTCAAAAATCATTTACAGATATAGAAATTAGAAATGGAAATAAAATAATCAATAACCTATTAGAGCAAAATGTTGACTTTGACAAAATAAAATCATTGAGTAAGTTATCGGATAAGGAATTGGTCGATCCTTCAATTATTTATAATCGTTTAAAATTAATTGATTCCGAAACTTGGAAAAAAGTAATTGCCTTAGGTGAGCAAACAGGAAAATTGAGTTATAAAGAAATAAGTGTAGTAAAAACTGTTATACTTAAAATGAAGAAACAGGAAAATATTGATTTAAAAAGATTACAAATTGTAAATGAATCATTGGACAAGATCAAAAAATTTAATCTGAGTGTATAAGCCCACGCAAAAGTCATACACATTGCCAAGTCCGCTCAAAAACCCAACCGCACGAGCCAAAACTTGTCATAGAGTATACCTTTGCCAACGCTACAAACAGAACGGAAAAGAAAGCGCGAAAACACAACAATGTGTATAGTGCATAGCACCCTGCGGGATGCTACGACACCATACACGAAACGTTACCTGCAAGCTGAAAAGCCATCCGCACAGTCAAGCACATTTCATTTTTTTCGTGCCTCAAAAAATAAAAAGAGCTTGCCTTATCCCACCGCTCAATTATCAGATATGAAACAATAGTTATCTATTTAGTTACAAAAATTGGATAAATCGGAACTTTTGTATACTTTTGAAGAACAATCTCAATATAAAATATATGACTTTTCTTGGTAAGTATCTTACTGACAAATCAATAAATAAGGCTGAAGTTGCTAGGAAAACAGGTATTAACAAATCACGCCTTAGTAATCTCAGTACAAAAGAAGATACAAACCTTAAAGCAGAAGAATTATATCTAATCTCACAGGCAATAGATGCTGACCCAAATGAGATTCTTGAAAAAGTTTATGGACATTTAAAACTGAATAAATAATTATGGAAAATCTAAATTTCATAGATTTATTTTCAGGTGCAGGTGGTTTGTCCGAAGGTTTTATCAAGGCAGGTTTAAACCCAATTTCACACATTGAAATGGATAAATATGCCTGTGATTCTATAAGAACTAGAGCCGCTTATCATTTTCTTATAAAAAATAAAAAAGAAGAATATTATACAGATTATTTAAAGGGAGATATTTCTAGAGAAGAACTTTATAACCAAGTCCCAAAAAAGATTTTAGATTCTGTTTTAAACATTGAAATTACTGATGATTCTATAAAATCTATATTCTCAAAAATCGACAAAACCTTAATCGACAAAAAAGTAGATTTAATAATCGGTGGACCACCTTGTCAGGCATATTCTTTACTTGGTAGACACCACGAAAATATTGAGAATGACCCAAGAAACAAGCTATATATCCAATACGGTAGATTCTTAAAAAAGTATGAGCCAAAAGCATTTGTTTTTGAAAATGTACCTGGTTTATTAAGTGCAAACAAAGGCCAACACTTCAAAAATCTCAAAGCCTATTTTCGTAAAATCGGTTATGAAGTCTATCACGACACACTAAATGCTGCTGATTATGGAGTTCTACAAGCTAGAAAAAGAATAATTATTGTTGGTTGGAAAAAGAATAATGATTTTGGTTTCCCTGAAATAAAAAAAGTATTAGAGGAATTTACTGTTAATGATGTTTTTCGAGATTTACCTAAGTTAAAACCAGGAGATGCATTACAAATTGCTCAATACACAATTGCGAAAAATGAATATTTGGAAAAATTTGAATTAAGAAACGGTGTTGATTTTGTTACTCAACATATTTCTCGCCCACATAACGACCGTGATTTAAAAATATATAAAACAGCAATAAATAAATGGAATAAGGGTCAGGAACGTTTAAGATATCCCGATTTACCTAAGGAATTAAAAACTCATAAAAATGAAACATCTTTTACTGATAGATACAAAGTTGTAAATGGTAATGGAGTTTCACATACAGTAGTTGCTCATATTGCAAAAGATGGACATTATTATATTCATCCAGATATTAAACAATGTCGTTCAATTTCTGTACGAGAAGCAGCTAGATTACAATCTTTCCCTGATGATTTCTATTTTGAAGGTTCTCGTTCTGCTGCATTTAAGCAAATAGGTAATGCCGTTCCACCATTAATGGCGTTTGCCATTGCCAAATCAATGAAAGAATTAATATGTCAATAAGTACACACCAAATAAAAGCAAAAAGCCATATTCTTAGCCTTTTAGGCAATGAGCTTATCGGTAGTGATAGTTTAGCAATCTTCGAATTGGTTAAAAACGCCTATGACGCAGATGCACAAAATGTAAAAATTACGTTTATTGATTTAAATACTCCCAATCAAAAAATCATAATTGAGGATGATGGTCACGGAATGTCCTCAAATGTTATTCAAGATGTTTGGCTAACTATTGGAACAGATTTCAAAATTCATTGAGCAAACAGAAAAATTACTTACTGCTACAGACCGGTATGTAAATGCAACTGAAAAAGAGTTGGATGAGTTTTGCGATTACTATTTTAAAAGTGATTCTGAAATAGACAAATATTGTGTAGATAAAAATATACCATTAGAAAAAAATACAGACAACATTGTATAAAATGCATAAAAACACATTCTACACAAAACGTTGGCAAATAACACTCAACCCCACTAGACCCTTTTCTAACACCCCACAGCGCACTCATTAGTAAAGTAAGTCTATTTATAATATACCCGCAAGTATCACTCTAACTCGATGCATGTTAGGTTCATCTCCCTAACATCACAAAAACCCTTAGAAGTCAATACATCATTCAAAGCAACTACAGAAGAAATAGTATAATTACGTATTTACACGTAGTCATACTATTTCTTATTATCACATCTTTGTAAAGAGCTCAGAAACTAGATATACTAACAAAGACAGAAATCCAACCGGATTGTTTTCAGTATTTAAGCGCAAAGAAAAAACCTAAGCGCCAGATCTTACCCCACAGATACAAACGGACAGCAAGAAATCTATTTTTTTTCTATGAATATAAAAGACCAAAACTTTCTGTTGCTCAATAGATTAGAACCTGACCCAATACCACACAAAAAACGCATTACGGAATACCGTAATGGACTACACATAGATAGAACTACATTGGCCTTAATAAAAAATTACGAGCCAGAAAGCATAGTAACTTGATTTAAAAAATAAAGAATTAGTGCTAACAAGGTAAATAAGCTATGACTTATACTGCGCTGCTTGGCTCTTAAAAATTAATCTATAGTATGTATATATAACATATGTTACATATAGCCTATATCAGAAGTATATAGAACATATGTTATATATACTATTGTTGGCAACTATTAAAAAAACAATATGAGTAAAAGAGAACAATTTGAAAAAATTTTTAAGGAACACCTTAAAGTTGAAACTTTCTCAAAATCAATAGACAGTTTATATAGTTTAAGGTCTAGAAATAAAATAGATTATTCTCCATATTATCAAAGGAATTATGTTTGGGACCACCATAAGGCTTCATACTTTATTGAAAGTGTTTTAATGGGGACAGAAATTCCACCATTAATCTTCTTTGATAATAATAATTCTATTGAAGTTATTGATGGTCGACAACGCTATGAAACGATACTTCGTTTTATGAACAATGAATTTTCACTTACTAAAAAAGGTTTAAGTATTCTTACACAGTTGAAAGGAGCAAGTTGGGATAGCTTAGGTAAAAATCAAAATGAAATAATTGAAAGTTTTTTAGACTCAAAATTGAGAATTATCGAATTTAAACTTGTAAACAAACCACCATTAGACCCTCTACTCCAAGACAAAGTTAAGAAAGAGATTTTTTCAAGATACAACTCAGGGATTACTCCATTAAAGAAAGCAGAAATTGATAATGCAATTTATGATGATGACCAATTTACTAATTACTTCAAGAAAAAATTTGATGAAGATAATTTAATGTCTCTTGTGTTTTCCACTTTTTTCAAACAACCAGTAAATGCAATTACTGAGCTGCCTACTGAAAAGATTTTAACCTTTACAAGAAGGTCTCTAATAATGCCAATGTATCCAATAAACTATTACGTAAGAGGTACAGGGAGAACTAATACTTTATCAAAACTATATGAATACTTCACTGATGAAAACTCTGATAATGAAAAATCAATTTATGAGGACTTTTCTATAAAGGTTAACTTCTTAAATAAAGTGAAAAACTATTCTACAGAAAATGACTTAAAGATTAATCGTTTATCACTTGAGTGCTTTCTATGGGGTTTAGGTGTTCTTGATTTGGAAGAGTTTACTTATAATTTAGATGATGATTTCATAAGTACTATATCAGACTTTATTGATGAAAATATTGGCTACTACACTTTAGTTGATTATAATTTTACATCAGAAGTTATGGCAAGATATTTAACTACCGCAGATTTTTTTAAAGAAAAATTTGATGTAAATCTTGACATTTACATTACGGCTGACAGCAAAACTAAAGAACATTTAAAAGAATTAAATAAACCAGGTGAAAGCACTACAAGATTAGAAGAACTAGAATCCTTACGTCTATCTAAACCAGAACCTGCAAATAATTCAATTGATGATATAGTAAGAACAATGAGTAGAAAGCGTTTTCTGATTAGGCCTTCTTATCAAAGAAAAGAAGTAATTAATCCTAATAAAGCTTCATCAATAATTGAAAGTATTCTATTAGGAATAAAACTACCCCCCATTTTCATTTACAAACGAGAAGATGGTGTTAATGAAGTTATTGATGGTCAACAGCGTTTATTGACTATTTTAGGATATATCGGTGAAGACTTCCTAAACGAGAAGAATAAATTAGTTAAATCAAAAAATCATAAATTTAAACTACGGAAATTAAGAATCCTTAAAGAACTAAATGGCACTCCTTTTAGTGAATTAGATGAGGAATTAAAAAATAAAATTTTTGATTTTCAAATCTATTTAGTAGAAATTGATGCAATTCAAAACCCTCATTTTGACCCAATAGATTTATTTATTCGACTGAATGACAAGCCGTATCCTATTAGAGAAAATTCTTTTGAAATGTGGAATTCTTGGGCTGATGTAGATATTATCAAAGAAATTAGAAAACTTAAACAAAGCGTTGATAAATGGTTTTTTATTAAACAAATAAAGAGAGCAAACGATAGAGATAGGATGGAAAATGAAGAACTTATAACTTCTTTGTGCTATATAGAATACTATCAGGATTCCTCTTCGCTTCCAAATACGATTGATATTTATCAAAAAACAACTAGAATGAACTCTAGAATAAGCACTAAAGCTAGAATAAGTTCATTAATGCAAACCCTAACAGAAGATGAAGAGGTTAAAATAAAATTTATTCGTTCAATTAAAAGTGTAAAAAGTAATATTAAAAAGATCAAATATGTCCTTATCGACAAAGACATAGAAAAGAATGAATTAATTGAGTTTTTAAAAAATGAGTTGGAATTCCTTTTCAATGCAGGAAGGAGTGAAAAAGGATTTAGAAGAAGAATACAAGATTTTTATTTTTTATGGCTTTTGATTGAAAAAATCAACTTTGAAATGGTGAAATTTCATCGCATAGAAATGAAAAAGGATATTCTTGAAATATTTAAATTTATTAAAACAATCCCAGAAGAGTATCAAGAAGGAACACTAGGTTATGATAGGTACATAAAAATGATATCTGACTTTCACAATAAATACAAAAAAGATGCTCGAAAAATTAAATTAACAGAAGATGAAAAACTAAATATTATTAAAGAACAAAGAAATAAGAGTTCATTAAGTTCTGCACCAATTTTTCTAGGAGATGATATTGAAGTAGACCACATTCAACCTTTAGCTGTTGGAGGAAAAGACGAGAAGGAAAATCTTGGTATTGCACATAAAGTGGAAAACAGAGAAAAAGGAGCAAAATATTAATAGCAACAGTTGCCAACAATGGCTAAAAAACATAGGGGTTTTAGTGGTAAATTGGTAGTTTTGAGCTTCGGTTAAAGTCCGCCAAACCAAAATTTTGATAACGAAAAAAGAAAAATAATTATAAAAATATTTGGCTTGGCTAAGTGCTAAATTGAAAGGGCAGAGTTCCAAACTCCCCTACGATTTCTTAGCCGGGTCGTTGTATGCAATGCCAGAAAAAAACTATAAAAATTTATGAAATTAGAAAAAATCACAATTGAAAATTATAAGAGTATTGATAAAATTGAATTTATAATTTCTGAAATTAATAATAGTTTTACTTATTCACTTTTAGGTATCAATGAATCTGGAAAAAGTAGTTTTCTAAAGGCAATTTCATTATTTGACAATGAAGACATATCTTATCCACAAGATTTTTTTTCCGATTCAAAACCAGTCAAAATAATATTGGATTACATTCCTTCAAAAGATAATTTAGTACAACTAAAAAAAGAACTTTCAACTACACATAAATTTGGAAAAGAAATTTTAACTAAACTTGAGATTAAATCTATCCAAATAATTACAGAGTTTGAGCCGAATGAAACAACAACTAAAACTTTCAATGAAAGTATAGTATTTGAAACTGAAATGTTTTCTGATTATACTTTAAAAGAAAAAATACCAACAAAAAAAGGAAAAGAAGAAAACGAATTAGAAGATTTCAACTTGCCTACATTTTTTGAAAGTGTATTACCAAAATATTTTTGGAACATAAGTCACAACGTAGTTTTTTGGAAATCAAGTCCAGAATATTTAATATTAGATGATATTGATTTATTAAAATTCTCAACAGAACCAAAAGAAACATCTATTCCCTTGCTTAACTGTTTTAGTTTGGCTGGAATTAAAGAAGATTCTTTGAAAAAAGAGATTGCAAAATTGACTTCGCCAGTTTCAATAAGTAGTTTACAATCAAAATTAAGTGAACTTACTACAGAACACATAAACAAAGTATGGCCAGAACATCCAATATCAATTACCTTCCAAATTAATAACAATAAGATATCACTTCTAATTGAAGACAATGGTGTTAAATTCCAACCTAAAACTACTGGACAAAGAAGTGATGGGTTCAAACAATTTATTTCATTTTTATTAACTATTTCTGTAGAGAATTATAACGAAGAATTGTCAAATACTATACTCTTAATTGACGAACCAGAAACACATCTTCATCCACCTGCTCAAATTAATCTTTTGGGAGAATTAATAAAAATAACATCAAACAGTAATAACAATATATTATTTTTTGCAACTCACTCTAACTACCTAATTGACAAAAGAAATTTAGACAGAAATTATAAAGTTTCAAAAAAGAAAAATCACAAAACTTCAATAAACAAAATTGAAAAAAAGACAAGCACATATTCAGAAGTGAATTATGAAGTTTTCGGAATAGAAACTAGCGACTATCATAATGAACTTTATGGTTACATTGAATCTGAAGAAAAGACTTTATTGAGTGGTTTAAATAAATCAAAAAAGTGGATTAATTCAAAAACAAAAAAAGAATATCAAGTTTCACTTTCGGAGTACATTAGACACTCTATTCATCATCCCGAAAATGAATTAAACAAGAAATATACTGACAAGGAATTGAATCAATCAATAAAAATATTGAGGGAATTAAAATCTAAAATATAAACACTGCATACAACACCGTATATAATTTATTGCTGGCTTATTGCCTACTTGCGAAAGTCCTCGCGGCCTTTCTTTGTCCGTAATTATTTACTAAATTAGGTGCTTAAACCACGCAACAAACCATATACAACAACGTCACCCCCTACTCAACCCCACTAGACCCTTTTCTAACACCCCACAACACACTCATTAGTACAGCAAGCCCATTTATTGATATAGACGCACATGTGACCCTAAAAACAAGGAGGAATGATGTAAGTACCTTTTAGCGAGCGGCGCTATTTATAATGAAGCGAATAAGACTAAATAAAACAAAGTACGTCTCTATGTATCCCCCTAAAAAAATAAAGCCCCAGTATCATTACGATACCGGGGCTTTTTGCGGAGAGTAAGGGATTCGAACCCCTGGAGGTGTAACCCTCAACAGTTTTCAAGACTGCCGCATTCGACCACTCTGCCAACTCTCCAAAGTGTCTATCCAAGCTATTTGCCTGAATGCGGCTGCAAATATAAGAGTCTTTTTTAAAGAATAAAACAAAAAAGATATAATTCTGAGTTCCGTTTTTACATTTCAGAATTTTAAATTGTAATAGGGTCAAAACCAAAAGCTAAGGCACCTACATCAGACCTATTTATTTTAAAAATACGCCCTCTATATTCCTACTTATCTTTAACCTGGCTCTTGTTCACTACCACTTTCTAGTTTAATTAAGCCCATAAAAGCATCATTCACCGTATTCCCTTCATAGAGCACCTTGTACACTTCTCGAGAGATAGGCATATCTACCTTATAATCTTCAGCGAGTTCCATTACGGCTTTTGCCGTTTTCACCCCTTCTGCTACCTCGTTCATTTCTTTTATAATCTGATCCAGGCTTTTCCCTCTCCCTATCTGAAATCCTACGTGATGGTTTCTACTTTTTGAGCTTGAGCAGGTGGCTACAAGATCTCCCATTCCGGCTAGTCCTGCAAAAGTGCGACGTTTACCGCCCATGGCGGTACCTAATCTCGTGAGTTCAGAAAGTCCTCTGGTGATAAGTGCTGCCCTGGTATTATCTCCTGCATTTGCACCATCTCCCATTCCAGTGGCGATGGCCATTATATTTTTTAAGGCACCTCCAAGTTCGCAGCCTATCACATCTGTATTCGTGTACACTCTAAAAAGACCGGAGTTAAACACGCCTTGCAATTCTTTCCCTATTGTTTTATCTACCATAGCGATGACGGCTGCCGCTGCTTTTCCATTATGTATTTCTTTGGCAAGATTTGGACCCGTCAACACACCTGCTGGATGGCCAGGAAGCTCTTCTGCGATAATCTGTGTCATTCGCATTTTTGTCCCTAATTCAAGGCCTTTAGCAAGACTCACAATAGGAATCCAAGGGCGTATAAAAGGTTTTGCCTCCCGTAATACTTGTCTAAAATGCTGCGACGGAATTCCCATAATCAGCACATCTGCGTTTTCGACCACTTCCTGTATGGACGTAGAAGCTTTCAAGTTTTTATTGAGAAGCGCTCCAGGCAAATATTTAGCATTGGTATGGTGTTCATTTATTTCTGTAACCGTGTCCTCATTTCGAGCCCATATCGTGGTATCGGTGTTTCGTGCCGTTAATGATGCGACGGTGGTTCCCCAAGATCCGCCTCCTAAAAGTCCTACATTTAATTTCATTTGCTTGGTTTTGGTTGGTTACTATTTCGGCTTAATTATTAAGTTCTTTTAAAAACAGATTGCGCACATCTTCTACGTGCTTGTCTAGGCTTTTAATCTTCCATAATGAAGTATCTACAGGGTCTAATGCCACCACTTCTATATGCGTAGGTCGTAACACCTTAGTCCCTTTAGGCATCGCCTGGAACGCATTTTTAATAACAATAGGGATGATAGGCACGCCCGCTTGCATCGCAAGATGAAACGCTCCTTTCTTAAACCTACCTAATTCTGCACTCCCACTACGAGTACCTTCTGGTGCTATTACTACGGAAATGCCATTGCGTAAAGCCTCCACAGCAGGTTCCATAGCCTCAATGGCTTTTTCTTTATTGCTTCGATCTACATAAATGGCGCCCAAAGCTTTAAAGATAGGGCCTATAGGCGTACGCTCTAATTCCTTTTTTGCCACCCCAGTGATATTGTTACGAAGTATTTTCATGATGATGAAAAAATCTGCCGCGCTCTGGTGATTAAAGCAGAATACTGCAGGTCTAAACTCTTCTAGATTGTGTTTACCTCGTACCGCGATCTCTAATCCCGCTAATCGCGTTCCTAGCTCCCCTACACTTGCAAAGGTGGTGTTTGCTGCTTCTTGTCTAGACATAGATAATACGCCCGCCAGCGCACCCTTTATGGCCGAGGGATAAATACTTGCGATGGCCAGCCCAGTACGAAGTCCATTCACAACAGGTTTTGCATAAGGTTCTTCAAAACGTAAAATAGGCCAGTCGTTCTCAAAAGCGACTTGTGATAATCTAGCATCTGGATTGGTAGCTACAGGTTTTCCAACCATCTCAAAGAGTGGAAAATCATCATAACTATCAGAGTAAAAATAACTTTTAGACACGTCAATATCGTGCTTCTTCACAAATTTTCGCGCAGCTCTCGCCTTGCCTTCACCCCAGCACATTTCTGCAACACGCCCAGTAAACTTACCGTTGCGCAACTCCATATTTGTACTATATACATCTGTGATTCCTAGTTCTTTTGCAATAGGCGCAATCTGGTAAGAGGTGGCCGCAGATATGATCACAACGCGGTGTCCCTTCGCTCTATGTGCTGCAATAAGTTCGCGCGATTCTGGATAAATAGTAGTTGCAAGATATTCATCAAAAACTTCTTGTCCCAAGTCTGTAAATGCTTTTTCTGAAATGCCCTTCACCCCTAATGCTGCTATTTTTGTCAAAATCTCAAAATCACGATTCCCTAGAGAAAACACAAGAGCCGTCATGAACTGCGTCAAATATTCCTTAATCGTGGTCTTCCCACTAAAAAGGCGGGTGGTCATAAATTTCTTTGCAGAAAAGTCATTAATCAAGGTCTTATCCATATCAAAAAATGCAGTGATATGGCCTCCTTCTTCTGCATCTTCCACTTTTTCTGGACTAATAGATTGTTTTGACTTGGGTACGAGGTCTGTTGCCTTTTGTTGTTCCAAAATTTTAAGACTTGGATCTACTTCTATTTCTTTTAAATATGCTAATCTCTCTGCAAGGTCATCTAGTTGATGCATCCATTTTTCTAGACCCTTATAGTTTATGCTGCGTTTGACAGGTGTGAGTTTTGCATTTTCGGCAAAACGTAAGGCATTGCTTAAAAATGGTTTTGACACACTGTCTAATCTCGTGATACGTGTTTGCCAGTGGAGCTCCTTTCCTTTAAACATACAGAGGTCTAAGAATGCGGTCTCATTAAATGCATCGTCTTGATCCCAGTTGTTTAAAGTGTGACAGACCACTTTGTCTGCTTCCAGATAGGTAAGCAGTAATGATCTTGAAACAAACAGGTTTTGGTTCTTTAAAATTTCAGAAACATTTCTTTTAGGATCTGTAAGTATCGCGCGCCAGTTTTTATGAAAACGCGATAATTCTTCTTCTATCTCTGCACTAAATTTTGGTTTGTTAGTGTAGAAAAATTCAAATTTAAAAAGATCACGCAATTGCATGATTTCTTCCCAGAATTTTACGATTCGATCTTTAGAGGTATCATCTTTAATCTTCACCAGTGCCATCTCAATAAAGGCTAGATGGTACAAATGTCCTGCGGCCATATTTGCATAATAGGTAGCAGGCAAATACTCTGATGATGCCAGGCTATACTGCGCTTTTTGCCCAGCCCTACTCTTCTGCACGATGCCAGCACCCATTAATAAATTAAGTGATTTCTGGATGGTAATGGCAATAGGATTTCCGCGATCTACAAGTACATCTCCTCTTCTTGCACCTATATAAACCATTAATTTATTGACCTTAAACTCTAGCTCTTTTTTGGTCAAAGCAAAATCATTAAGAAGCACATTACAGATTAATGATACCGTAGAAACGGGCGTAATTGCCGTGGCTCTGTTAATGAGTTCAAAAGCAAAATGAGGCAAGCTGTTCTTATCCTTATATTGGTCTTCTCCCATATGAGGCACCACAGATTGATGCGAATCATCAAAGGCAACGGGATCCCCAAAACGGATGGCTGCGCGCCCAAAATCATTCCCTAGTTTACGCACATACTCTAATCCTTCTTTAACACTTTCAGACTTCTTAGAGTTGCCCTTCCCTTCTTCTGTCATCTCCTTCACATCAGGAATCAAGTCATAGGCAATAGAAACAGGAACGTATTTAATTTTCTTAGTACTCTGCTTCTCTGCTTCGTGAATGTATTTTAAAATACCCATTTGAGGGTGTAAAATTTTACCCGTACGAGAGCGAGTTCCTTCTATATTCCAAGTAAGGTGCTCTCCTTTATCAATAATGGTAGCAATATAATGCTGCAGTGCTGCCTTATAAATTAGATCGTCCTTAAAGCTACGTCTTATAAAAATGAGACCCGCGTTTTTCCCTAATTGCTTTAACACTGGAAAAGCCAAATTAATACCACCAAAAGAATAAGGTACTGGCATTCCATAGCGCGCTAATGTAGAGATCAAGACAAGAGTATCAAGATATGTTTTATGCGTCATGATAAATGCCACTGAGTGCTGTCGCATTAATTTCTGTAACTTCTTAATCCCGTCTGGATCGATATCTATTTTATCACTATAAGCACGAGATAGAATATAATCAAAGCCTCTTACGCTCATCATTTTTCCAATAGGGTGCTGCTCAGCATACAACTCTTTAATACAAACGGCAGCTTCCTTTTGCACTTTTTTAAAGTCCATCTTCTGCTCTTTAGCAATGCGCTTAAGTGTATTCTGAAATTTTGTATGCTTGATTATTTCTTCCATGTCTTACTTGCTCGATTAGGCCTTACTGGTAAATAATTTAAGCTTCTTTCTTCTCCAATAGTTAGGATACAAAATGCGCTCAATTTTTGTGGTTGCCTCATTTATACTCAGTCCTAGAAGGTTTGCTTTTAAGGCATTTGCTGTCATCATAAGCACACTCGCATTTGCCCCAAGACCCGAATGGCTCCCAAAAACTTCTATATTTTTTATATTACTTCTATAACTTTCTGCTTCCATACAGTGTTTCCAGGGCACAAGCCCATCTGTCTTGGTATACAAACAGGTCACAGGAACATCTGGAATAGGTTCGAGTTCTGCTAGAAAACGCTTGTTCCGTTCCTTTAAAGATTTCCCTCTAAAAAATTCAAGAATCCCATACACTGGTGTTTTCATCTCCATCACACCCCAGACTGGCGAAGCGATTGTAATAATCTGCTCCACTTGATTAGGATGACGGTTTGCCATAATCTTAGCAAAAATACCGCCTCCACTCCATCCTACAATGCTTACTTTCTCTCCATGTTTCTCATAGATATCATCTAATTTTTCCTCTAATCTAGGAATATAATGTGACTTTACCATATTAAAGCCCATATCCCATCTGTAGGTCTTAAATCCCAACGAGCTTAAATATTTCCGAACAAAGGACGTAGAGTAATCATCTCCCAAATAAGGAGGGATTAATAAAACCGGCCTTCCATCTCCTTTTATCCTTTTTGGGATCATCGGGTAAATGGCGTAAATAGAAGCCCACTCGATTAAGGAGCGTGTTTCTAATAACATATTAAAAAGAGGTGGCTTTGGGATCTGTTGATTGATATTTGCAATCTCTTGCTTAAAGCGTTCAACAATAGCATCCGTTACTTGATTTTCTTTCAGTTTATCTGGAGCAGCAACCACAGCACCTATGCTTTGTACAATCATTAAAAGTGTGATATACTCGCGACTGGGTCCTAGCTCATCACAAATGCGTATGGTCTCATTAAACAGAAACTTGATATCTTCATCTTGAGCAAGTTCCATCTTTTTAATAATGGGTAAAAGTTGCTCGCTATTAGGATGAATTTTAAAACTTTCTAATAAGAGCTCTTTGGAAGCGGTTGCAGTGAGTCCATTGAGAAGTCCCAAGGTGCCCGCAAAGCGAGTAAAGGTCGTATATAGATAAATTTTTTCGTTCATTATTTTTTGGGGATATGTGCATCTAGCCAGTCTATAATGTCTTGTTCTACTTCTTGGCTATTTAGTTCGTTCAGCATTTCATGACGTCCGTCTTTGTATAAATGGAGCGTCATATCTTCCGTGCCGTATTTTTTAAATTTGTTTACTACTTTTTTAACACCTTTTCCCATCTCGCCTACGGGATCTTTATCTCCAGAAAAAATAAGAATAGGGAGTTTGTTGGGCACTACTTTAAAAGCTTCGTCTTTATTTATGGTAAGCGAATTTGAAATAATATCTGCAAACACACCCAGCGAGAAATTCTCAATTCTATATGGATCTGCCTCAAAAACATCCACTGCTTTTTCATCTCTACTTAACCAGTCTAACTTTGTTCTATTGGGTTTAAACTTTTTATTAAACTCATCAAAAAACAACGCTCTCAAGGTTTCATTTCCTTTGACCCTTCCTTTTACAGAGGTGACCAGTTTTGTGGCAACTAAACCAAAATGCCCTAAACCTTTTATAAAACTTGCCGTTCCAGAAAGGATTAATGCATCAATATCTTTACCATACATCGTGGCATATTTTCTACTTAAAAGCGAACCCATACTGTGTCCAAAAAGTATAAACTTGCTATCTGGGTTTTCTTTTTGCATCAGCGCGCTCAACGTATGCATATCATCTACGGCATCTTCAAAATAATCATCACCATCATAATGACCGTACAAACGATTAATTTCTGCTGTCTTCCCGTGCGCTCTATGATCATTAGCATAGACCACAAAGCCATTTTCTGTTAATCTTTGTGCAATAGAATCATACCGTGCTGCGTGCTCCCCTATCCCGTGAGCAATCTGCACCACACCGCGTAAAGGTGCCTCTGCCACTTTATCCCATTTGTAATAACAAATCTGTTCGCCATCACTGGCAGTAAAGGTGTGCGTTTTATAATGCATTATCTATCTAAAAAAGTCTTTACTAGCTTCGTTAATTTATTTTTATTTGCCACCGTTCCACTCATCTTGATGCGTCTTTGAATCTTTAACTCATCAAATAACAACGTACCCTTATACATCGCATACAGATTTGCATCTTCTATGGCGATCAAAGTCTCTGGATCTAGGTTTTTAGATTTTTTAACAACAGCGTCCTTTCCTGTAAGGTTAATTTCCCAACATTCGCTGGTAGCTCCCATATCTACCTCTATATGGTAGATGCCTTTATAGGTAGCAACCATTTTGGTTTCCTTTTTCAGGTAGCGCTTTAAGGCACTAAAAAACACCGTGCTTTTACTATTGACCTTCGCTTTTTTTGCTTCGGCAGTTTTTACCTTTTTACTATCTTTAATCAGCACTTCTAATTCGTTTGCAGCATCTCTTATATAGCGAGCAAATTTATCTGCATCTGGCATCGTCTTCGCATCACTTGTTGCTGTAATGGTCAATTGCCCGTTATAACTAAAAGCGGCTATAATCAAACCAAAACCATCAACCACAGGAGTCAAACCAAACATAGACACTACCTTATGTCCGTTGAGGTATAATAAGTTTCTAGGGCCAGGGACATTTGTGATCGTCACATTAAAAGGCGGCCTGTGTAAGTCTTTAATATTATATTTACTATACAAGCCAGCGGCAAGATTTGCCAAGCCAAAAGGGACAGCATCTGCCATCTTCCCTAGGGTTTTCGCTCCCATCGTCTTATGCCTAGACTTGCCAAGCATTGTTTGTTCCATAATATACTCGAGTCGCTCTAAGGGGTCTTCAATATGAGTGGCCAGCTGGATCATCATATTTGCAATCTTATTTCCCGTACTCTTATCGTTCTCGTTTCTAATAGAAATAGGCACATTTGCCACCAAAGGTTGTAAAGGCAGCTTCTCTTTTTCTAGTAAATACTTTCTAATCGCTCCCGCACAAATAGCAACAATAATATCATTCACACTTCCGCCACTTTTCTTGCGCAGTGTATTTACCCTATCAAAAGACAAAATAGCCGTTCCCCAAGTACGTCGTGCTGAGATAGAACCATTAAAAATAGTAATGGGCACAGGATAACGAGCGGTTGTAAACTCTTTCTGAATGCTCAATGTTTTTGACGCTTTGCTCTTCATAAAAGCATAGGCTGTTTCTGCGATGGTCACAGGAAGTTTAAAGGGGTTCTTAAAAAATCCATACCCGCTTTTAAGCAACAAACTCAAATCATCTGGTAATGGGTCTGGTTCAAACGAAGCAGGCTTCGGTGCGGTTTTGGCTTTTGCGTCTTCGTCCTTATCAAATAAAACTCCCATAATCCCAACTCCAGAACTACCATCAATCATTACGTGGTGTACCTTGCTTAAGATCGCAACAGAGCCTTTAGGTACTTGCGCAATCTCGTCGAGTCCTTCTATAAAATGCACAGACCATAACGGGCGGCGTAAATCTAAAGGAGCACTAAAAATGGTGGACGTCATTTTACGTAAGGTCTTCCAGTTTGCTGGATCTGGCAATCGAATACGGGTAAGATGTAAATCAATATCAAAATTAGGATCGTTTACCCAATACGGGTAATCCAAGTTCATAGGCACATTCATCAAGCGCTGTCTAAACTTAGGAATCAAATGCATTTTTGACTTCACAATACTTCGGAAATCTTCAAACTTCAATGATCCTTCCACGATGTTTAAAGTAGCGATATGCATCGGGCTGGTAGGAGACTCTGCGTATAGAAACGCTGCATCCGATCCCGAAATCTGTTTTATGTTCCCATCAAAAGCATCTTGAACGATGTCTTTTAAATCCATTTTTTTTGCCATTGGTCCAATTTATTTGTCCATTCCCGCGAAGACGGGAATCGCTAATCTTATTTCAAATACTTCTTGTAATTATCAATCTTCACATTGTTTGCTTTTAAGTCAAACATTAAACTAAAAAGCCCAAAGAAGGTTCGGTTCATATACACAATATGTCGCGATCCTCTGTTTCCATTTAACTTTCTGATGTTTGTGTTTTTCATATAGCGCTCTCCAAGCTTTGATATTTCATCAAAAAAAGTAGCGTCACTAAAGTTGAATGTATCGTATTGAAAAGGCGTAGTAAATAAATCTAACACTTCACGAAACATATTTTTGAAAAACACCAAATCTTCTGCACTATCATCTTCACGAAGCACTTCTAGTGCCAATAGGTTTTTCTCAAAAGATGCTTCATCATTAATTACATCTCGCTTGAACAACTGGTAGTATGGCTCGTAAAACTCCGTTGGAATTTCTTTCATACAACCAAAATCTAGGGCGATTAACTCCTTCTCTTCAGAAACTAAAAAATTACCAGGATGCGGGTCTGCGTGCACCTTACGTAACACGTGCATTTGATACATGAAAAAATCCCACAAGGCCTGCCCCAGTTTATCTGAAGCCGCTTGATCTGTATTTATTTGTGTAAACTCTGAAAGGTGAATCCCCTTCATCCAGTCCATCGTGATAATCTGGTTTGAAGAATATTCTGGGTAATACTTCGGAAACTTTATATGCGGTATATGAGCACATTTTTCGACTACTTCTTGACTTTGAGCCAACTCTAAAATATAGTCTGTCTCTTCTAATAATTTATCTTCTACTTCTTTAAAAAACTGTTCAGAATGTTCTCCTTTGATGTTGAACATCTTCATCGCAATAGGTTTTACAATGGACAGATCACTCTGCACGCTATCTGCCACACCTGGATATTGTATTTTTACTGCGAGTATTTTCCCGTCTTTTTCTGCACGATGTACCTGCCCAATACTTGCCGCATTTGTTGCCGCCGTATTAAAGGTGTCAAAAAGCTGATCTGGAAATTTTCCGAAAGATTTCTTAAATGTTTTTAAAACCAAAGGAGCCGACAATGGTGGAACGGAGAATTGAGACAAAGAGAATTTTTCTACAAATGCCTTGGGCATTATATTTTTCTCCATACTCATCATTTGCGCAACCTTTAAGGCGCTCCCTTTGAGTGTTTTTAGACTGTCATAAATATCTGTAGCGTTGTTCTCATGGAGGCGTTCTTTTGCTTCTACCTCAGAGTTAACTATTTTGTCGCCATAATATTTTAAATAATTTACTCCCACTTTTGCACCTGTTGACACCAACTTTGATGCACGATGAATTTTTGATAATGGGATATTTTTTGCAGTTTTCAATAGTATTGTTATGGTTTAAATTTTTCATTATATAAGAACTTTCCTAGATCTAGTATATTATGAAATGATTGGGTGTTGAGTAATTCGATACTTGTATTGATCGATTTTTCTATAAAAATATCTGTCTTCTGCAGGTCTTTAGACGTATCGGTCATCCAGAATTTTAAAGTGAGTAAGAGTTGAATCCACGCTCCTTCTGTGATCGATGTCTTTTGCAGGTTTCCTACAGACTCGATGTTCAGGTTGATGGTTTCAAAATTTAACATCCCCATAAAATTTGAAAAACTAATTTTCATATCAGAGAACAGCGATAATGCTTTTAATTGGTTTCCGTAGCTGCCCACAATATGAATTACAAAGTCTCGATTGAGCGTTAAGTTTTCAAAGAAAGTATAGAATAAACTCAACAGCTTGTCTTTTCTGCTAAAGGAAACAAAATCTGGGCTCTCTGCTAGCGTCGCTACAGAAGTGTCAAAAAGAATTTTAAAAATAGCTTGGTCTAAGGCCACAAAACTCTCGTAATGCTCATAAAAATCGTCTTCGTTGAAATTATGATTCATTGCGAACGATACGATATCAGTAGGTTTCCCTTTCAATCGAACGACTTCATCCATATAAATATCGATGATTTCAGATGCTGTAATTCTCTTCTTTTTTGCCATTGCTATTTCTAGTACAAAAATACGCAAATAATAAATGATCTGCTTAAATCAAAATCAATGTAAGCAGCACATCTAGTGAATCTTTAACATTTCAAGAGTGAAAATATGGAGTGAATATAAAAGAGCACACCAAGGATCTGAACATTATTTACTATGCACGCATAATACGTAAATTTAAGGAATTAACACCGCATTCAAAAGCTATGAACGATAATAAAAAAACCGGGTAACATCTTATGATGCAACCCGGTCTTAATCAAACTATTAAACTAAAATCTTCTTATGCCACAAGCTTGGCAACTCTTTTTTTACTGTCCTTGTATTGCTTTTTCACAGAAGTAAGTGCATCAAAAATTAAATCTTGTTGCGCAGAAGCCAATTTAAGACCTCCGTTAATTGCTTTTTCTGTTACTGTTTGCCATTGTGCAGTGATCTCTATACCTCCGTTAACAACAGTCTCTGTCGTGTTCAGTGCATACTCATTTGCATTTCCAACTACATTTTTTGTAGTCTTTACTGCTTTATTAATGATTCCTTTTGGTGCTACTTTTTTTGTACTTTTTTTCATCTTGTATTTTTAATTACTTTTCTAAAAAAAACGATGTTCTACTAATTAAGCCTTAGTTTCCTGTACGCTTCTGTAACGAGCAACCCAAGTTTTAAGTGCTTCTACACCATTCTCAGCACCTACCTCAGCTTGTTTTTTCCAGTCTGCAGTATCTGTATTTTTGAAGATAGGTCCTGCTTCGTCAAGAATTTTCTCAACTAGAGTCATATCCGCTTTTGCAAGATCTGCATATTTGTTAATTCCATTTTTATTAAACACCTTTTCTAATTTTGGTCCAATACCGTGAATTATTTTAAGGTCATCTTGCGCGTCATTGTTCACTGCTTTTACAGTTTCTTTTTTCACAGCAGCAACTTTCTTCTTCCCTTCAACAAGCACGTCAGCCACTTTTTCAGTTCCTTCGTTCTTGATTTCTTTAACTACTTTTTTTGCTACTTTCTCAACAGTCGCTACTTTCTTAGCTGTCGTTTTTCGAACTGTAGTTGCTTTTTTAGCCGTTGTTTTTTTAGTTGCTTTTACCTTAGAAGCTCCTTTTGCTTTTGTTTGTTTTGTAGTTTTCTTCGGCTCTTTAGCCTCTTCTACAAGCGCTTCTCCTTTTTTAAGAATCTTTGACGCTTGCTCAAGTACATCTTCTTTTACATCATTGTATTTTGCGATGCTCATTTTTTTGATACCGTCTGTAGTCTTTTCTACTTTCTTTACTACTGGGTTCTTGCTTACTTTATCTGCAACCTCACCAGCAACGTTCATTACCTTTTTGCTTACTGGATTTTTAGTTACAAAACTCATTGCCTTATCAATCACAGATGCGTCATATCCTACTAGATCCATCATTCTTTCTGCACCTGTAGTTGCTTGCGTCTTTACTGCAGTTGCAGTTTCAAAAACCATATTCATTTGCTTCTTGCGAACTGGCTCAGACTTCTTTAATAGCTTCTTAGTTAGTTTTTGCCATTTTTCACCGTTTGCTACTGTTGTATTGATTGCTGCCATTGAAGCATTCACCAAACCTTTATTTACTTTTTGTACTGTTGCTTTTGCTTTCGTTGTCATAATATATCTTTTAAAATTCTTCTTATTTATTTTTGTTGCTGCAAACATACAATCTGCGAGTTACAGATGAGTTGCAATCTTGTTTGCCAAGGGATTACCCTTATTTTTTTACTACTTTTTTCTTGATGTTTCCAAGTACGTCAAAAAACATATCTTGTTGTGATGCAGAAACCTGTAGTCCTTTCTTCATTATTTTTCCAGAAAAACCGATACACTTTTCAGCCATTTCAAAAGAAGATACTACTGCTTTTTCTGTTTTGATTAAAGCGAAGTCATTTACTTTAGTTACCAATCCTAATACCTTTCCAGTTGCAGTTTCGATAATAGTTGCATTTGCTTTTTTTGTTTTCGTAGTTGCCATAATATATATTTATTAATGTTATTTTAATTTGATACTGCAAACATACGATCGCCGAGTTACAGCTCAGTTGCAAATAAAAACCTCTATTAAATGGTTCTCTAAATATTTACGATGCAAACGTACGATCAACGAGTTACAGCTGAGTTACAATAAAGTGCTGTTTGAAAAATAAATAAATAGAACCCTGTATACATAAGGGTTAAGCTACGCAAAAAAAATATTTTTTTTTAAATGACCTTGAAATGTAAATTGTTAGGGATGTGATTTAGGAATATGGAGTGTTGAGTATGGAGTATGGAGTATGGAGTATGGAAAGTAAAAATAATGGTTGAAATTGAAAAGCCTTGTATTTACTGTTCACAGCGCACTCATTACCAATAACTACCTCCCCTCAATCTCCTTTAAAAGTGCTTTGGTCTCTGGCAAAGGATCTATCCCATATTCTTCCTCCAACACATCTGCACATTTTTGATAGGCTTTGATAGCGTGTGGGCGGTTGCCTTTTTTGATATAGGCTTTCATCTGTATGCGGTATGCGTCTTCCCAAGTAGCATCTATAGCAATCGCGTGCTGGGCAAGGCGAACGCTTTCCATTGGGTTTTCTTCTATTATAAGTTCTGCTAGTGTAACATAAGCCCCTAAAATGAGAATCTGGATCTTCTCGCGTTCTTCTGTTGACCAATCTTCAAAAATGCGCGTAGGCAAATACATTCCTTGATATAAATCTATTGCAGCTTTATAAGCCTTTTTTGCAAGCGGCTCCTCTTTGTTGAGCGCTTCGTTCCCTAAGGCAATATACTGCTCTACAGCTTCTACGTCTATCCAGACTTTTTCTAAGTCTAATTGATAAGTGATGCCTTGTCGCTGCACATATATAGGTTCTGTACGAGAAGGTCTATCTGGCTCTAAGGCTTTATTCACTCCGTGAAGTGCTACCTTAAAATCACGATCATCTCCTTCTTCCCATAAATGCTCCATCACACGCTCTTTATGCAAGGCGTGTCGTTGACGGTAGGAAATAAAATATTGAATAAGTTGCAGGGTTTTGTCCCTCCCCCATTCTTTTGAATTCACTTTCTCACCATCACGCCACAAGATAAAACTCCCTAAGGTCTGAAATCGTATAGGCGCCTCCGTATGGAATTTTTGATATGATGTAAATTTTTCTGTGAGTGCTGACATCAACTATTCTTATTTTTTAGCTGATTTAGTAGTCTTTGCTTTCGCTGCCGTTTTCTTGACCGCGCTAGCTGGCTTCTTTACTGTTGGTTTTTTTAGAGTGGCTTTCTTTACAGGAGTAGTAGCTATAGCAATTTCTGTACTCAAGGCATCCACCTTCTTAGTAAGCATTGCCACAGATTTTGTCAATGTGCTAATAGCGTGTTTTATATCTTGAAAGTCAGACTTAGAGGCAGTACGCCATTGGTCAATAGGTACTTTCTCCCACATCTCTTCTCCAAGATCACTGAGTTGATCCTGAAAATGCGCCACTTGTTTTTTAGGATCCTTAATCGTATCCATCAGCACCTTATTTCCAGTCGCTGCCACAGATTTAAATAAAGAAAAACTTTTGTGTAAAATACCTTCTTGCTCTGCGTTTGTTTTATCTTTTGTAGCCTCCAGGGTCAACTCTGCCAGGCGTTCTTGTATAAAGTTAACTGCATCATTAAAGTCAGAAAAACTCATGTCTTCTCCTCCCTGCACGTGGCTCACTTTACCACGCCATTGCACTTTAGACTCTCCTTTGTCCTCGTAAATCTTTTGGTTAAATCGCACCATAAACGAAGCGGTTTCTGCAGCTTTCTTTGTCATAATCAATTTTATTTGTCTCTAAATATACATTAGAATTTTGAGCGAATTTACAAAAAACAAGTTTTTTGGGCATTAGAAAAACAAGCATAAGCACAAGGACTCCATAAGCGACAGAAAAAATGGCAACTAACACTAATTAGAGCACACACAATTATCTTGCTTTAATTATCGAGATACAGTAACACACATTATTTATATAATAATACCAGTCACTTCGTTTGATTCGCTCAGACCAATAGTGTGCTACACTAATGAAATAATACTAATTACTATGCGTGCATAATAAAATAGAATACGCTAATTTTGTAGTAGAACGCATCGTTATGAAATCTAACTACATCATTGCATTTGACCAAGGTACCACTAGTACGAGAACAATCTTATTCAACAAAGCTGGTAAAATCGTAGCTATCGCGCAAAAAGAACTCAAGCAACTATACCCACAATCTGGATGGGTAGAGCACGACCCCATCGAAATCTATGAGGCCCAAAAAAGTACCTTTGAAGAAGTGCTGCAAAAAACGAACATTTCCGAAGAAGAAATTGGAGTAATTGGAATTACAAACCAACGAGAGACCACTGTAGTTTGGGATAAAAAAACAGGGATTCCTATATATAACGCGATTGTGTGGCTTGATAATAGGACAAAATCTTATTGCAAAGAGTTAAAAGAAAAAGGCCACGAAGACTATGTGAAAAATAATACCGGCCTGGTCATTGACTCCTATTTCTCAGCTACCAAGCTCCATTGGATTTTAAACAATGTGGAAGGTGCAAAAGAAAAAGCCGAAGCAGGTCAACTCCTTTTTGGCACCATTGATTCGTGGTTAATCTATAAATTTACAGACGGTAAAAATCACGTTACAGATGTGACAAATGCATCTAGAACGATGCTATATAACTGTAAAGAACACTGCTGGGACACGCACTTGTTAGACATATTTAATATCCCAAAAAAGATGATGCCTAGCGTGCAGCCCTCTTGCTCACACTTTGGAGACATCACTCACAATACCACTACGATTCCTATTTATGGCGTGGCTGGAGATCAGCAAGCAGCACTTTTTGGTCAAGGTGGAACCGCGCCTGGAATTGCAAAAAACACCTATGGCACGGGTTGCTTTATGTTATTACATACGGGAGAAGAATTTATCACCTCAAAAAACGGATTGCTCACTACGATTGCTTGCAGCTTACCTAATCAAGCCCCTCAGTATGCCCTTGAAGGAAGCATTTTTGTGGGCGGTGCTTCTATTCAATGGCTCCGTGACCAACTGCAAATTATCAATACAGCACAAGAAACAGAAGCCATTTGCAAAAGCATTCCACCCCTAGAAGACGTGTATGTAGTGCCCGCTTTTGCTGGACTTGGAGCTCCTTATTGGGATTCTGAAGCAAAGGGAGCGATGTATGGTTTAACACTGGACACCGGCAAAAATGAAATTATAAAAGCGACTATTGAGGCCTTAGCATTTCAGACTAAAGACGTACTGGAAGCGATGCAGGAAGACGGAGATATGGAGCTCACAAAATTACAAGTAGACGGTGGCGCGAGCAATAACAGCTACTTGATGCAGTTTCAGGCAGATATGCTGAACGTGCCCGTGGACAAACCAGAAATGATTGAGGTAACCGCGTTAGGCGCTGCATTATTAGCAGGACTAAAAGCAGGAATCTGGAAAGAAACAGACTTACCAAACTTGAGAAAAACAGCAACCATCTACGTACCCAAAATGACTTCGGAAACGCGCCAACGGAAATACTTGGGATGGAAACAGGCTATCAAGCGCACCCTTACAACATAGAAAAATGAGCGAAAAACCCACCTTTTCTGTCTTGAATCGCAGGACACAATTAAAGCGTATTCAAAAAACTAAGTTTGACCTCATCATAATTGGGGGTGGCGTCACTGGTGCCGGCATTGCCCTTGACGCAGCAGCCCGCGGAATGCAAGTCTGTCTCGTAGAAAAAAATGATTTTGCTTCTGGGACAAGTAATAAATCGACAAAACTCATTCACGGAGGGCTGCGCTATTTAATACAGTTAGAAATAGGGTTGGTTAAAGAATCTGGTCGCGAACGTGCCATTGTGCACAGTCTTGCTCCTCACTTAGTGATCCCAGAAAAGATGCTATTGCCATTAACAAAGGATGGTAATTACGGCGCTTTGATGACGAGTATTGGTCTTAAAGTATATGATGTCTTAGCAAATGTTGAAGGCGATGATAGACGTAAGATGCTCGACAAAAACGAGACCTTAGAAAAAGAACCACTGCTCACTAAAGACACCTTATTAGGTGGCGGCTATTATTCTGAATACAGGACCGATGATGCCCGCCTGACGATAGAACTTCTAAAAACAGCAGCAACTCATGGCGCAGAAATAATTAACTATTGCGAAATGACAGATTATGTCTACAGCGAAAAAGGCAAGGTAAAAGGGGTGGTTTGTAAAGATCACAATACGAATGAATCCTTTTCTATACACTCAAAAAGATTGGTTTCTGCCGCAGGACCTTGGGTGGATATTCTTCGGAAAAAAGACGGACCCTTAAACCATAAGCATTTGTATCTAACAAAAGGCGTGCATCTTGTGTTTCCGTTTGAAAAATTACCCGTAAAACAATCCATCTATTTTGACACCCCAGATGGCCGAATGATTTTTGCGATCCCACGCGGACGTGTCACATACGTGGGGACTACAGATACGGCTTATGACAGCTCTCTAGAACGTGTTGTCACTACAAAGGACGACGTTGACTATTTACTAGACGCCATAAATAGCACCTTTGAAGGAATCACCTTAACAGAAAAGGATATAGAATCTAGCTGGGCGGGCTTACGACCCCTTATTCATGAAGATGACAAGGCGCCTTCAGAGCTTTCTAGAAAGGATGAAATATTTGTTTCAGAAAGTGGATTGATCTCCATCGCTGGCGGTAAGCTAACAGGATATCGCAAGATGGCACAACGCGTGAATGAAAAAGTTATTAGCACCTTAAAAAAGAAACACCGCGGAAGCTTACCAAGATCTACTACCCGAAAAATCCCACTTACGCAACCTAGCCTAACGGATCTAAGTGATGTGCTTCTGTATCAAAAAAAGATAAACGCAAAACTTGATACATTAGGAGTTGCATTGCCTTTTTATGGATGGCATTTAGTGACTACCTATGGCAAGCAAGCGGACACCATAATTGACAGGGCTGTGAAACAAGGTGATAAAATTACTGAGGAAACATTGATCCTTGCAGAGTTCTGGTTCTGCTTGCATTTTGAGCAGATCAATTCATTAGCAGACTTTTTTGTAAGACGCACGGGCCGTTTGTATTTTCATATTGCCAGTGTGATGCAATACAAATCGCTTATGCTCCTGGCATTCACTGAAGCCTTAGGTTGGGATATAAGCAGACAGAAAAAAGAAATGGCATCTCTAGATCTGTTGATCATAGATGCCACAACATTTTATGAGAAGGAATTTTAATTATTACAACTTCACAGACAGACCTAGAATAATCTGATCTGGTCTGGTATCTATTCTACTGCCGGGTACGCCCGTGAGCAGCGCTTCATTTTCTGAAAGACCTCGTTCATAACGAATATCTATCCCAAAAAATTCAAAGTTAAGTGCCAGTCCAAACTGAGCACCAACGGTACATTGGTTTTCAGGATCCTCGATGCTCACACTTCCGAAGTCATTAGAAAGGATGTACTGAAAATCTGGTCCAGCAAACACACTAAGTGGTCCCGAAATATCAAGACCAACTAAAACTGGAACATCTAGTTTTGAAATGATTAGATTTTCCACCTTGTATTCACTTGACGTTCTTGTGTACACAAGTTCTGGCCGTATATAAATAGGACCAGCATCGAGCTTTCCATAAACACCAAGGTGAAACCCTACGCTTTTAGTTGCATTCTGTACTTGTACCTCACTGGTAAAATCACCATTACTGTTGTAGTTGAGTCCGCCCTTCAAGCCAAAAGCGGTTCCTTGCTGCGCAAAAGTGTGTAAGCAAAGTAATAAAGACATAACAAAAAATACATTTTTCATGAGATAGTGTTTTAAAGAAACAAATACTTTTTGGAATTTGTAGGTGCGGCTACACCAGCAATAAAACCTTTGATTTGTTAATTTATTGTTATTGATTCTTAAAAAAAAATCAATTTTATTAATTAATGAATTCGTCAACAGTACTTGTTAATTAGATATTAATTCGCATTTCTACACCTATCTAGACTACATGCCCTTAGCACTTTTAAGGTATCACTTTGAAACATAAATAAAATGGAACCTTCATTAGAACAAACAAAAAAAATATTCATAAAGCATTAGTAAACAATTTACAAGAGTTGCTAGAGAAAAACTATGACATAGAGACGTTTTACGAAGGCAATCACAGGTGCAGAGCATGGTCAGTTAAAAACCTTTTTACAGCGTAAAGCCCTGCAGAGAGGTCAATTTACAAACGAATTAGACAAAAAAATAAGAGGCCTAAATGAGACTCCTATAGCTAGTGGAAACTCAAGTCAAAATTTTAGAAAACACAGCAAATATTTGAGACTAATTATTTAATAGCCAGATAGAAAAAGCCCGATATAGGGCATCTACATCGGGCTTTTTCTAATAGTATATAATTACGATTCTATTTCAATGCCTGCTTCTTTTATAGCTTTAAAGCCACCAGCAACATCAATCACATTGTGTATGCCACGCGCCTTTAGAACAGAGGCTGCAATTACAGAACGATAACCACCGGCGCAGTGCACGTAAAAAGGTTCGTCCTCCGGAAATGCGTCTAGGTGACTATTTATTATTTCTAGTGAAGTGTGTTTTGCACTCGGGATATGGGCGTTTTCATATTCGCCATCTTTACGCACGTCAAAGACTAATGCATCTTCACTTATTTTAGTCTTTAAAGTTTCTGCAGAAATAGATTCCATACTTGCCACTTCTTTACCTGCCTTTTTCCAGGCAGCTATTCCTCCTTCTAGAAAACCTAAGGTATTATCAAAACCAACGCGAGATAATCGTGTGATAGCTTCTTCTTCTCTTCCTTCTGGTGTGATTAATAAAATAGCCTGCTCTGTATCTCCTATCATTGCACCTACCCAAGGAGCAAAACCACCATCAATACCAATAAATATAGCATTAGGAATGTGGGCTTCCATAAAATCTTTTTGATTGCGCACGTCTAGCATTACTGCGCCAATGTTTGTAGCTGTTTTTTCAAATTGGTCAGGATTAAGTTTTCTAGTTCCTTTCTTTATGATGGTATCGAGAGATTCATATCCTTCTTTATTCATTTTTACATTGAGCGGAAAATAGACTGGTGGCGGCAACAATCCGTCTGTAACTTCTGCCACAAACTCTTCTTTTGTCATATCTGCTCTAAGCGCATAATTCATCTTCTTCTGGTTGCCTAATGTATCTACAGTTTCTTTCATCATATGCTTACCACAGGCAGAACCAGCTCCGTGTGCAGGGTATACAATAACGTCATCTGCAAGCGGCATTAATTTATTTCTTAAGCTGTCAAATAAAATTCCAGCCAGGTCTTCTTGCGTAATATCTTCTCCCTTTTGAGCAAGATCTGGACGCCCCACATCTCCTAAAAAGAGGGTATCTCCACTAAAGATGCAATGATCTTTTCCGTTTTCATCCTTTAATAAATAGGTCGTACTCTCCATAGTATGACCTGGAGTATGTAAGGCAGTAATCGTTATTTTTCCTATTTTAAATACTTGACCATCTGTGGCAATGATGGCCTCAAAACTTGGGTTTGCCGTTGGACCATATATAATAGGGGCACCCGTTTCTTTTGACAGTGACACATGACCACTCACAAAGTCTGCATGAAAATGTGTTTCAAAAATATACTTTAAGGTAGCGCTATCACGTTGTAATCTGGAGTGATAAGGTTTTGATTCACGCAAAGGATCAATGATTGCACCTTCGCCGTCACTCTCTATGTAATACGCTCCTTGAGATAAGCATCCTGTATAAATTTGTTCTATATGCATCGTAAAATAAATTTTAACAAAGATACTAAATGCTTGTTTTTAGGCATTAGAAGCCTTCATAATTAATTTATAAAAATGAGTTCTTGACTTTAAAGACTTTGTATATTTACCTTCTGAAATTTTAAAACAATGAAATACATAACACTTATTACCATTGCAGTAGTATTGAATGCTTGTAATGCAACAAAAACCAATAGTCAGGAAACAGGAGATGTTTCTGAAAAATATGCTAGTTCTATTACAGCAAAAGACCTAAAAAAGCATTTGTACATTTATGCAGGTGATGCTATGGAGGGAAGAATGACTGGAAGTAAAGGGCAAAAAATGGCAGCGGAATATCTTCGTAATTTCTATCAAGACCAAAATATTCCTTCACCAATAGAAGACTTAAATTATTATCAACCAGTACCTGCCTCTTACTTTAAAAGAGTAAAAGATGCAAAAGATTCTGAAAACATAGTTGCCTATATTGAAGGAAGCGAATTTCCTGATGAATTGATCATACTATCTGCCCATTTAGACCACGTAGGGATGGATGATGAAGGAAACGTTTTTAATGGTGCTGATGACGATGGTTCTGGTACCGTAGCGTTACTTGAGATGGCAGAGGCTTTCCAACAAGCAGTGAAAGATGGAAAAGGACCTAAACGTTCTATCTTGTTCCTACACGTTACTGGAGAAGAGTTAGGTTTATACGGTTCTGCTTATTATACAGACAACCCACTATTCCCTTTAGCAAACACGGTAGCTAACTTAAACACAGATATGATAGGACGTATAGACCCTGACAAAGCGGATACGCCTAATTACATTTACTTAATAGGGAGTGACAAGCTAAGCCAAGAACTTCATGATGTATCTGAAGCCGTAGCAGCAAAATACAGCAGTGACTTAGAATTAGATTACAAGTTTAATGATGAAAACGATCCTAATCGTTTCTATTATAGAAGTGATCATTATAACTTTGCTAAAAACGATATTCCTGTGATCTTTTATTTTAATGGCGTACACGCAGATTACCATAAAATCTCTGACACACCAGACAAAATTGAGTACGAGCTTATGGAAAAAAGAACACGACTTATTTTTCACACCGCTTGGGAACTATCGAATCGTGAGGTTAGAATTACGGCAGATAAGTTGTAGTCTACAAATACTTATACAGAAAAAGGCGTCCGTTATCTTGGACGCCTTTTTTTATTTTACTATTCAACTACGTTCAGTCTTGGTACTTCGACTGCGCTCCGTGTGACGTGGGGATGAATTTTGAATTCATCTAGATACACTAAGAAACCTTCAACCCATTCTCCACCTGCAACCCAGGATGCAACAGGGTGACATCTTTACCATCTACTGCTCCTAATACGAGGCATTCACTCATAAAAGAGGCGATTTGTTTCTTCGGAAAATTTACAACAGCGACGATTTGGCGGCCCATTAATTCTTCTTTCTTATAAAGGGCAGTTACTTGTGCTGAGGTCTTTTTAATGCCTAGCACATTTCCGAAGTCAATATGAAGCTGATAGGCGGGATTTCGTGCTTCTGGAAAATTATTCACTTCTATAATCGTTCCTACACGCATATCTATTTTCGTAAATTCGTTCCAGTTAATCTCCATAGATTGTAAATTTGTAACTAAAGTAGCACATTTGCGACATATCTGTTAGCATCTTCAATCTTAATACTTCAAAACATATGTCACGTACACCTTCTTCTATGTTACCACTAGGAACGCAAGCTCCAGATTTTACTTTAATCGATGCAGTGACTAAGAATCCTGAGTCCTTATCGAGCATTCAAGGTAAAAAAGGAACGGTGATTATGTTTATCTGTAATCATTGTCCTTTTGTGAAACATGTAAATGAAGAGCTGGTACGTTTGTGTAATGATTATCGCGTTACTGGTTTTGGTTTTGTTGCCATTAGCAGCAATGACGCCATAGCATACCCAGATGATGGACCAGAAAAAATGTGGCAGGTAGCACGTGAAGAAAACTATGCTTTCCCTTATTTATTTGACGAAACTCAAGAAGTAGCAAAAGCATACGATGCCGCGTGTACTCCAGACTTTTATCTCTTTGACGAAGAGTTAAAGCTTGTATATAGAGGGCAATTAGACAACTCCCGTCCTGGTAATGGAATTCCAGTAAATGGAAGAGATCTGCGCGAAGCGATGGACAGAATTCTAAACAACACGTCGCAACTTAAAGATCAAAAACCAAGTATAGGTTGCAACATTAAGTGGAAATAACCACGCTTTAGCCCCCTCAACTTAGCTACGCTATCCCATTTTTAATATGTGCTAAATGATGCATACTATGCCAAGCATAGGTTAATGCCATCTCTGAAAGGCTTACTTCACTGTTGGTTTCTGGATGGATATACGCCCTTTTCCAATCCTCTTTTTTTAAGCTGTCAAAAATATACGTCAATTTTTGATGTAGTACTTCAATGTGATTGAGACTCCAAGCAATGGGCATCGTCGTATAGTCTTCCAGTATTGCATACGCATTTTGATCATACGCTTTAATCAGGGGCGTGTTTTCTGAGAGCGTCCAACGGAGACGATTATAGCAATGGTTATGAGAATCTGCTATATGATGCACTAATTGTCGAATCGTCCAGCTTCCGTCTCGATAAGGCATCTCTAATTACGCATTAGCTAGGGCTTGAGTATATAGTTTCAGTTGTGTGGGGAAAACTTTTAAAACCTGTATCGCTTTATCAAGGTCATCTCTTGAGATGGTGGCTGGAATTTTTAAGGGTCCTATAGGAAATTGTGGTTTGCTCATAGCTTCTGAAATATTATCAAATGGAAAACAGTTTAAAAATAAAAAACGCTCCTATCAAATAGGAGCGTTTTTCAGTATAAATTGTAACAGGGTTATTAACTTTTGATGTCCATAAGTTCAACATCAAAAACTAAAGTAGCGTTTGGTGGTATTACTCCTCCAGCTCCTTGTGCTCCGTATCCTAATTCACTTGGGATTACAAAACGTGCTTTATCTCCTTTATTGAGCATTAAGATTCCTTCATCCCAACCTGCAATAACGTGTCCCATTCCCACTGGAAACTCAATTGGGTCTCCTCTTTTGTATGAAGAATCAAATGTAGTCCCGTCAGGTAACATTCCTTTATAGTGAACAGATACCGTATTTCCAGATGCTGGCTTAGGGCCATCTCCTTTTTGAATAATTTTGTGGTAAAGTCCGCTTTCTGTTTTATCAAAACCAACAACAAGTTCTGCCATAGACGCTTCTTGTTCTTTGCTTGCTGCTGCTTCTCTTTCTGCTTTAGCACCGCTAAATTTCCTGAAAGTTTCTACCGCATTAAATGCTTTTGCATCATCGCCTTCACGAATGATTTCCATCTTCTGGATGGTATTCCCTTGTGCTACATCATTTACAACATCCATACCTTCTATCACTTTACCAAATACGGTATGCTTACCATCTAACCAATCTGTAGGTACGTGTGTGATAAAAAACTGAGAACCGTTAGTTGCTGGTCCTGAGTTTGCCATAGAGAAGATTCCTGGGGTGTCGTGCTTTAATTCTGGGTGAAATTCGTCATCAAAATTATACCCTGGGCCACCAGCACCTGTTCCGTCTGGATCACCACCTTGTACCATGAAATTTGGAATCACACGATGAAATGTTAATCCATCGTAATATGGTGTTCCTTGTGGTTTTGCTTTGTTTTCTAAATTACCTTCCGCTAGGGCTACAAAGTTTGCAACTGTTCCTGGCGTTCTCTTGTAATGAAGTTGACCAAGGATTTCTCCTTTTTCTGTTGTGATCTTAACGTATATTCCGTCTTGCATGTTTCAGTTTTAAAATTTTTGCAAAGATACGTTATAAGACTGCATTGTACAACGCTTAGTCTTTTTTCTTAGGAGGCATGGGTCCTCTTAAGTGGACGATAAGCCCATTGAGAAAATTACGAAGAATCTGATCGCCCACTTCCATATACTTAGGATGCGTTTCATTTCTGAAAAAGGCATTGAGTTCGCTTTTAGTGACATTAAATTCTACCAATGTAAGAATCTTTATAATATCATCGTCGCGCAGCTTGTGTGCAACTCTTAGTTTTTTAAATATATCGTTATTATTTAAAGGCATAGGGTCGTTTTTTTCAAAGATACTTTAAGAAGTGGTTTTTCTGGCATAGATTGTTTCACAAAGTGCATTGATACACTAGTATATCTTCTTCCCATTCAAAGATTCAAACTCAGCTATAATCTCTTCAACTATTGCGGCAGCCGGTTTAATATCGTGAATAAGCCCAGCGATTTGTCCTATTTCCAGTTCTCCTTCAACAAGGTCCCCTTCAAACATTCCTTTTTTTGCTCTTGCTCTTCCTAATAATTCTATAAGTTCTTCTTTGCTTGGATTCTTTGTATAGAGCTCCATCACATCATCAAAGAATTTATTTTTCAATAAACGTACGGGGGCTAATTCTTTTAAAGTTAATAAGGTATCTCCCTCTTTAGCACTTACTACAAGGTCTTTAAAAGCCCTATGTGCGCTCGATTCTTCACTAGTAACAAACCTACTTCCTACTTGCACCGCATCTGCGCCAAGAATCATTGCAGCCAGCATTCCTCTTCCTGTTGCAATCCCTCCTGCAGCAATTAACGGAATAGCTATTGCTTCTTTCACCATTGGGATTAAGGTAAATGTAGTGGTCTCATCACGTCCATTATGCCCACCTGCTTCAAAGCCTTCTGCCACAACCGCATCTACTCCTGCCTCTTGCGCCTTCAATGCAAACTTGACACTACTGACTACGTGGACCACGATAATACCGTGTTCCTTTAATCTTTGTGTATGCGTTTTTGGGTTCCCTGCAGATGTAAAGACAATCTTGACGTCTAGCTCAATGATGAGCTGTATTATTTCTTCTATGTTAGGATATAGCATAGGCACGTTTACACCAAATGGTTTATCTGTCGCAGCTTGGCATTTCAATATATGTTCTCTTAACACCTCTGGATACATAGAGCCTGCGCCTAGCAAACCTAAACCTCCTGCATTACTTACAGCACTGGCCAAACGCCAACCACTGTTCCAGATCATTCCTGCTTGAATAAGCGGATATTCTATACCAAAAAGTTTCGTAATCTTATTTTGCATTACTCTTTTATAACTTTAAAACTATTCGTTTTCCCTTCTGCTGAAATACTCGCTAAATACACCCCAGACTTTAAATCTGAAACTTCAATGCTATTTGTGGTTACTGAAATTTTTTGCTCCAGCACCTTTGAGCCCAATATATTATAAAGCCTTAGCGTAGCCTGCGCTATATGCTTTGGGAAAGACACATTCATTACATCGCCAACTGGATTTGGATAAATAGCGAAGTTTATTTCTAACAATGCATCTTCTACAGACAAGACCTGCAGTGCTTGGTATGCACTTTCAAAATTTGGAATTCCATAACCCATTTCATCTGTAGGGTTGTCAAACAAGTGCGCAGATTCTCTTATTATTTGCATGAGTTGCCCATTAGGTGTCCCTGGACGAGACTGCCATAAACTCGCTACAGCGCCAGCAATTATTGGACTACTAAAAGAGGTTCCGCTATTCGTAGTGACGTTTCCGTTTTCACTTACCACAGCCGCACTCGCTCCTTGCGCCATCACATCTGGTTTGATGCGACCATCTACCGTTGGACCCCTAGAGCTAAAAGAGGCATAGTTACCGTCACTGTCAACAGCACCAATGCTTAACACTCCGGGAGCATCTGCTGGAGAGGCAACTGTACCAAAACCATTCCCATCGTTTCCACCAGAAGTTACTAAAACCATCCCCTTGTCAAAAGCTAAATTTGCTCCTCGAGATCCAATAGTCGTTTGACCATCTAAATCTTCATATGAATGATCATAGGCAGCATTATCATAATCCTGATATCCTAAAGAGGTATTGACAACATCTACCCCCAGACTATCAGCTCTTTCTAATGCTTCTACCCACCAAGCTTCTTCTACTGGATTTTCTGATGGTCCAAATTCTGTTCTAAATAAATAAAACGAAGCGTCTGGTGCCGTCCCTACAAACTCGTTTTCTACAATGGCACCTATATCACTCAATGTTCTCGCTCCATGTGAACCCGTTCCATCTACATTTGTTTGTCTTAAAGCAAAATCATAGGTGCCTAAAAATCGATTATCGTCTACAACGTGACTAAAAGCAGGATTTGTAAACACATTAGGAAAACCACTGTCCATTACCGCGATTATCATTCCATCACCCGTAAAATCTTGTTCGTGTACAAAATCGATATGAATCATTTCTGTTTGATTTGTAGCATCACCGTAGTTGTACACCGTGCTCACTAAATTATTTTCAAACTCAAATTTATCATTAAACGTTGACGGCGAAGTAGGTGCAAAATTTAATGATTTATCCATAAACTCAACAGACGCCACATACTCAGTACTCACAAGGTCTTCAATGCCCGTCTGGGTTCCTCTTACGTAAGCAGCATTCATCCACTTAGATTTTGCGTGCACTGTGATTCCAGTTTCTGCCTTTAACAAGCTTATGTTATTCTCATCTACAGGTACGTCTCTTTCATCAATAGCAACGTTGTGCATCGCTTTTCGATCTAGAGATACTTGTGTTAATATGGTGGATGGATTTGCCAATGCTTCTGCCACGCCGGCTTTACTCTCAAAAAACACTAAAGCATCTTGTTGCGCCCATCCCGTCTGCACCGCTAACACGGCAACTAATAATAACACTAATTTTTTCATAGTATTTAATTTAACTAATTACTCCGCTTCCTATTAACTCATCTCCAAGATACCAAGCGGCAAATTGCCCCGCTGCAATTGCAGACTGAGCATTCTTAAAGATAACATACAATCCATTTTCTACCCGATGCAGGGTTGCTTTCTCAAGCGGCTGTCTATATCGTATTCTTGCTTCAACCGCCATCTTTTCTCCTACTCCAATGGCCATATCCTCACGTACCCAATGAATCTCATTTGCCTGTATAAACAAGCCGCGTCTATATAATCCTGGATGTGATTTTCCCTGACCCGTGTAGACCACATTTTCGTTGACATCTGTGTCGATCACAAAAAGTGCTTCTTTAGTCCCACCTACTGCCAGCCCTTTGCGCTGCCCCTTGGTAAAATAATGAGCACCTTGATGCATCCCTACTTTTTGCCCTTCTGAAATACTATAGGTTTGTTTAGAAGACAAATATTCAAGCTCTTGCGTTTCAGAAGAAAAAGAAACTGGTTCTTTTTTATACAATGCACTGTCTTCGGAAATTTCAATAATTGCCCCCTCTTTAGGTGCGAGTTTTTGTTGTAAAAATTCTGGCAATCTCACTTTTCCTATAAAACAGAGCCCTTGTGAATCTCGTTTTTCTGCAGTCACCAGGTTTTGCTCCATCGCAATCCTGCGAACTTCTGGTTTTAATAATTCGCCAATAGGAAATAAAGTCTTTGATAACTGCTCCTGCGATAACTGGCACAAAAAGTAGCTTTGGTCTTTATTAGGATCTTTACCAGATAGTAATTGGTAAACAGGTGTTTCATCTGATGACGTTTCTGAAGTAATCCCCTTTCGACAATAATGACCCGTCGCGACAAAATCTGCTCCTAAGGTTAAGGCGATCTTTAAGAATACATCAAACTTGATCTCGCGGTTACAAAGCACATCTGGATTAGGCGTGCGCCCCATCTCATATTCTCTAAACATGTAGTCTACAATTTTCTCCTTGTATTCTACACTTAAATCTACAGTTTGAAACGGAATATCCAGCGCCTGCGCCACTAACATGGCGTCATTACTATCATCTAGCCAAGGGCAGTCATCACTTATAGTCACAGAGTCATCGTGCCAGTTCTTCATAAAAAGACCAATGACTTCATAGCCCTGCTCTTTTAAAAGATAGGCGGCCACACTGGAGTCTACGCCTCCGCTTAACCCAACAACAACCCTTTTATTCTTCATAGTTTACAAAGGTAATAAACTACCACTTGGAGCTTGCCCACGTAGTAGTTAAATCATAATAATTAAAAATTCAAATCTTAAGATATTGAATCTATGTTTTAGAATAGTACTAAAATGAAAAAAGTCCTCCTAAGAGAACTTTTAAAATTGAGGTCATCCTGACTCTTAATTTTTCTTATTCTTCTCTAATGGCTTCGGAAATGTTTCTTCTTTATCCACGACTCCATCTTTATAAAATTTCCAGATGCCTTTCTTTCGGTCATTTACATAAACGCCCTCCATCAATTTTGCTCCTGTTGCGTCATAATATACCGCTGGACCTTCTAATAAGTCGTTTTTGTATATTAATTCTTTCAACAACTTTGCATCGTAGCTATAAAAATTACTGGTACCATCTAGAAGCCCCTTAGCGTAGGTAGCTTCTTCTGCTACCACACCATTCGGGTAGTACACATATTTTTTATTTGTAAGCTTTCCGTCCTGGTAGGTTTCTTTAGTCATCACCCCAGCACCTTTTTTGTGATACGTAAGCCACTCGCCTATTCTCAACTTTCCATCCATCTTGCCTTCGCTCACTAATTTTGCTTTGACCGTAAAGTATTTCACGTCAGCAATTGCGTTTGCTAATGTGAATTCTTTTGTAACAGCAGGTTGCCCCTTACAGTCATCACAATAAAACTTGAAGATACCTACTTCTTTTCCGTGATCAAACGTGCCTTCATACCGAAGTTGCTTGGTGCCTTCAAAATATTTTTTCCAAAGACCATGGCGGGCACCATTGGTGTCCATTTGGTTTATCTCTTGGGCATTTCCGAAGGAAACAACCAATAAAAATAAAGGGATTAAAAAACGCATAAGTGATTTACTTTTAAGTCTAACGTGAAAAGTGTCCAACTATTGAATCTGATGAACATATTTCAAAAAGAATGCCAATTTTTAGTACATAGTAACCAGTAGTTAGTAGTTAAGAAAAATAGACCGCCATTTTGGAAGCGCCAAATAGTAGCAACAAGTACGTACTAAAAAAACTGGTCAAAACTCCTATTAAATTCAACTTCTACCCCTTTACCATTACTGCAACTGCATCCTGCTTTCTGAACCAAGTTCAGAATTGCCATTGTAATCTACTTCTTTTTACCCGTTTTCTGTTGTTGCTCTGCTTGCTCCATCATGTTCGCCATCTTCTTCTGAAACTTGTTCTGTTTCTTTGGCTTGGCTTTTTTCACTTGGATCTGTGCTTTTATCTTTTCTTCATCAAGAATCACATTTTTAATGACGAGCATAATACCAATCGTAATCAAGTTTGAAATGAAGTAATACAATGATAATCCACTTGCATAGTTGTTAAAGAACACTAACATAAAGAGTGGTGACAAGTACATCAAGATCTTCATATTAGGCATTCCCGGTTGTTGCTGCGCTTGCATACTCTGGCCCATAGTCATCGTCATATAATAGAAAATGGCAAGGGATGCTAGAATAGGAAATAAACTTACGTGATCTCCATAAAATGGAATGTTGAAAGGAAGTTCTAATATGGTATCATAACTAGATAAATCATCTGCCCACAAGAAGCTTTTCTGCCTCAAGTCTATTGCCGTAGGGAAAAATGTAAACAAGGCATAGAACACAGGAATTTGCAGAATGGCGGGTAAACAACCTTTAAGAGGACTTGCGCCTGCAATGTTCTGCAACTTCATAGTCTCTTGTTGGATCTTCATTTTGTTCCCTTCAAACTTTGCCTTAATAGCATCAATCTCTGGTTTCAATACTTTCATTTTAGCCTGCGCTAAGTATTGCTTGTACTGTACAAAAGAGAGCAATAACTTTATCAAGATCGTCATCACGATAATCGCAATACCCGCACTTAAGTATTTTGTCAAGAAGCCAAATAAAGGGATGATTACAAACTTATTAATCACTCCAAAAATTCCCCAACCTAAAGGCATCGCTTCATCTAAGTTACGATCGTATTCCTGAAATATTTTATAATCTGTTGGACCATAATACATATTCATATTATAAGCCAATGCACCTCCCTTAGGCGCTAATAACATTTTTGCTCCATAGTGTTTCGTATACACCGTATCTATTTCTTCGTCTTCAACAAGGTCTACAGAACTGAATTTCACTTCTTTAAAAGGATCATCTGTCAATATCATAGAACTAAAAAAGTGTTGACGAAAATTCATCCAACTCACGTCTTTTTCTGTTTCTTCATCCTCTCCAGTAGGATCTAGCTTTGAGTGCTTATCGCCTTCATATTCATACGTTAAACGCGTATATCTGTTTTCATAAGAGATACTCTTTGCGTGACGGTATCCTTTTAGTTTCCAGTCTATTTCTAGCGGCGCACTTGTATCTAATATTCCATCTAGCCCTTGAGAACGAATCCCAAAATTGGTCATATACTGCCCAGGAATTAACTCATAACGGTATTCAATGTATTTATCTGCGGCCGTCTTAAGACGCATCGTCAATACTTGGTTCTGTCCGTTTTGTGACAATGATGGCTCAAAGTATAAATCTCTCGTATTAAGCGTTCTGTTTTCTGAAGTGAACTTTAAGTTAAAGCTCGCGTTTCCATCCTTTATAAGATATACAGGAATAGAATCGTAGGTACTAAAGTTTTTTAAACGTGCTTCCGTAATGTACCCACCTTTGTTGCTAACTTCAAGATATAATACATCATTTTCAACAACGGTGGTTCCAGCCGTAGTTCCAGAGTAGGCAAAGGATCCTAATTTACTAGACAACTGCAACATCGCGACAGAGTCATTAGGCGCTATGGCCATTTGTTCTGTAGCCTCTGTTAAGGTAGTTGACTCTTTTGCTTTATTTGCTTCTGCTAGCGCCTCAGCTGCTGCCTCTATTTTAGCTTCTTCTGCTAGTATCTCTTCTTCACTAGGCTTATTTAAATAAAGCATCCATATCAGGATTCCTCCTATTAATAAGAAACCTATGATCGAATTTAAATCAAATTTACTTTTTTCCATATTCTTGCCTCTGGGTGAGGTTATTTTAATATTCCTGCCTAACGGCTTTGGGTTAGCAAAATACTGTATTCGTTTTTCTTTGTTTTCAAAAACCTAGCCTTCGCTTCATTTTTGCCAGATTGTCTGTTATTTTGAATGTTCGTGTGCTGCTTTTACAAAAGAGACGAACAAGGGATGTGGGTTCGCCACGGTACTCTTATATTCTGGATGGTATTGAACTCCAACAAAATAAGGATGTTCTGGAATTTCTATAATCTCTACAAGGCCCGTTTCTGGATTGGTACCTGTCGTGGCTAATCCAGCTTCTTCAAGGACGTCACGGTAGTCATTGTTGTATTCATAGCGATGTCTGTGACGTTCGTCTATCGTATCTTTTCCGTAAATACCGTATACTTTACTTCCTTTAACCAGTTCACATTTCCACGAACCTAAACGCATAGTCCCACCCATTTCTGTAATGTTTTTCTGGTCTTCCATTAAGTTAATTACAGGCTCCTTCGTACCAGGATCCATCTCGATGCTGTTTGCATTTTTCAAGCCGAGCACATTTCGGGAGTACTCAATAACGGCCATTTGCATCCCTAAACAAATACCAAAAAATGGTAAGTTATTTTCTCGTGCATACCGCACAGCTTCAATTTTCCCTTCTATACCGCGCTCTCCAAAACCTGGAGCAACGAGAATCCCGTTGAGTCCTTGTAGTTCTTCTGAAATATTTTCGGCATTAATATATTCACTATGAATAGATTTTACATTCACCTTCACTTCGTTTTCTGCTCCTGCGTGAATAAATGATTCTAGAATCGATTTATAACTATCCTGAAGCTCGACGTATTTACCTATGAGTCCGATAGTCACTTCGGCCTTCGGGTTTTTATGTCTTTTTAAGAACGCATTCCAATGCTTAAGGTTTGGCTCTACTGTATTTAATAATTTTAATTTATGAAGTGTCACTACATCTAGCCCTTCTTCTAACATCATGTTTGGCACATCGTATATGGTAGAAGCATCTATAGACTGAATCACGGCTTCTTTCTGCACATTACAAAATAGAGCCAATTTCTTCTTTAAATCTTCGCTCAATTCGTGCTCTGTTCTACAGACTAGAATATCTGCTCTGATTCCACTTTCCATTAAGGTTTTTACAGAGTGCTGTGTTGGCTTGGTTTTAAGTTCGCCGGCAGCAGATAAGTAAGGAATAAGTGTTAGGTGAATCACTAGCGCATTATCATCGCCTAGCTCCCACTTTAACTGTCGTACAGATTCTATATATGGTAACGATTCGATATCACCTACCGTCCCTCCTATTTCTGTAATCACGATATCATAGTCACCGCTTTTACCAAGAATCTGGATGCGTTCTTTTATTTCGTTTGTGATATGTGGCACCACCTGTACTGTTTTACCTAAAAACTCGCCACGACGTTCTTTGTCGATTACGCTTTGGTAAATGCGTCCCGTTGTTACGTTATTAGCTTGTGAAGTAGGTGTATTTAGAAACCGCTCGTAGTGTCCTAAATCAAGATCTGTTTCTGCACCGTCATCCGTCACGTAACATTCTCCATGCTCGTATGGATTTAGGGTTCCTGGATCAATATTAATATAAGGGTCTAGTTTCTGAATCGTCACACGATAGCCTCTAGCTTGTAGCAACTTAGCTAGTGACGCGGCAATAATTCCTTTTCCTAAAGATGATGAAACTCCGCCCGTAACGAAGATATATTTTGTAGTAGTCATGGATACCTTTTCTTGATGTGTTTACGGGATGCAAAGATAGACTATTCTCTATTACCTGATGGGATGAAAAAGCAAATAATTAGCTTAAATCACTAATGACGAAAACCCTCAAGTTCGATACTTGAGGGTTTTTGCAACTATGAAAAAAAAAATAAACTTAAACTTCTAATTGAGAATAATACGTCCTGGCGGTTTTTTTGTGTGCTTTACGAGCATCCATACTGCTGCAAAACCTGCAATGCCCAAAAACAAAATACCTCCTACTAATAACTTTAATCCTTCAGGATAAAATGTCTCCACTTTAATGAGATCTGAAAATAATGCCAGACTTAAATAGAGCGTAGCTACTAAAAAAATAGATGCGATTATCACCCCTAGCGTTTTGTTGTTCCATAAAAATAGAACCGCAAGCGGTATTAATAAGAAAATTGCAACTGGATTAAAAAGGGAAGCGGTCAAGGACCAATAATACAAAACCACGAGTGTTAGCAATACTTCTGGAAAGAACCTAAAGGCCGATTTTAGTACAATTAACTTCATGTGTGTGCGGTTTTATACTAGTAAGATGTCCTTTTATAAAAGAGGTTGCGTCACACCATTACTATTTCCGAATAAATTTTCTAACTAATGGTTCTAGCCCATTAATTTTAATCTCATTCATCTCTGCCATAAGGCGTCCTAACTTGCCTTCTGGGAATCCTTTTTGTCTAAACCACGTGTAATAGGGCTCTGGAAGGTCTACAAGATAGCGCCCTTTAAACTTACCAAAAGGCATTTTATAGTTTGCCAATTCTATAAGATGTTTCGGGTCTGGACCTATGGGTTGATTCATTTCGTTATTTCCAGGCATCTAGTTCTTTTAATAGATTCGTTACTTTTTGTTCCCAAACTCGTTCTTCTTCAGGGTTCTTAGAATGCGATGTTTCCCTATCAAAATCAGATTGAAACGCCGCACGTTCCTTTTCATTATGGTTATAAATTTGCTCTACTTTAAGCTTGTAAGCGGGATCAAGTTGATCTAGAACCGCAAGTTTTTTTCTTAACAAACGAGCATGTATTTCTGAAATATCAAAATGTGTTTGTTCGTGCTTTAAAATATAATCATCGACAATACCTGGACGAAACCACGACCTGTCTGGATAAAAATAACTATCTATTGCTATGAAGTATGTTGAAACTCCATTGCTTGTTTTACTGCTAAAGCCAAGTGAAATGCCAGAATTGGTGCTGGCCACAAAATCTTGTGACTCGTTAGGAGTACCTCTAAAATCTTCCCAACTAAGCAGTTTCCCTTCATTCCATTTCATTTTCTCTTCTTGAGAAAAACCTGACAATGAAACCAATGAAAAAATGATACTTAGTAGTGCTAAAATTTTCATGTGATGGGTATAAAGTCTAACAACGAAAAAAGAGACTCCATTCTTATCCCCAAATAAAAGAAATGTCTTTTTCGATATCTGGATGCAGGCTGTAATGCACAGGACAGGTGTTTGCGGTTCTTTCTAAAATAGCTTGTTCTTTTTCTGAAACAACAGACGGAAACTGAAGTACCACCTTAATATTTGAAATCCTGCGTGGATCACTTGCCATTGTTTTTGTAACGGCAGCGGTTGCTCCATCTAAAGAAACATTAAGCTGTTCTGCCTTAATCCCCATTACGGTAAGCATACAACTCGCAAGACCAGTCGCTACGATATCTGTAGGAGAAAAAGCTTCTCCTTTTCCGTTATTGTCTATTGGCGCATCTGTAATAAAACTATTGCCAGATGTTACATGGGTGCACGCTGTGCGAAGACCTCCTACATATTTTATGGTTGCTGTGCTCATAGAGTTAATCTAAAACTTCAAATTGTAATTTATCTGTATATCTTAAAATATACATCGCCGTATTCTCATATCCAGAAAATAGTTTTTTCCCGTATCTAAATCTATTTTCAACATACTCGGTCATAAAGTCTTCATCACTGGCTTCATATACATTATCTGCATTTGCTAAGCGCAATAATACATCATAGGTCACATCAAAGCCACGAACCGCAAAACGGTTAGGCATCACGCCATGTTTGTTTTTATAACTAATTAAAAATGCGTTTTTAGCTGAATAATCATAGCTCTTGTTTACAGATGGAAATGTGAAATTTAAATTTGCTAATTGCACATTAGAAACATCATCAGATTCATACGCATTGTTCTTATCCATAGTAAAAAGACGGATGTTGTAGTCTCCAGGAATTCCATTCAACATAGGCACCACGTTACTTACAATGATTGGATTCTCACTTGCTAGTATCACCCAATTTTCTTTAGTGGAGGTGAGTTTTTTATCTACATCTGCTACATAAATATATCCTTGCTCTCTAGGACTTATCAAGGTTGCACCAGGAAAAGCCGCAACAAGCTTCGCTTTGTCACTAGCACTTTTCCCATCTGTAATTATAATAACATTTTTGTCTACGGCTAGAGGTTTCATATACTTAAGTAATCGATCACCTAACATAGCATCACTCGGGATGGTCTGAAAAAGATTTGATGTCATATCTATAGCGCGATTACTTAAAGGAGAAAAAACAGGAATATTTTCTCGTTTTAAATCTGCAGCTGCTCTTGCCACTGTTACACCTAGCAATGGCCCAATTACTGCATCCACTTCACTAAAATTGTTTGAGTTAATAATACTCGACACTTTACTCTCTCTTCCTTCCGTATCATACACATCCACTATGGTAGATACCCCTTTATCTTTCATAAACTCTGTAGCCAATAGCGCACCGCTATAAAAGTCTAATGCAACTCTCATAGCAGAACTCCTTTTTAAAACGTCCTTAGAATCTAAAGAATCTACTTGGGTCTTACTCAATTGAAAAGGCAGCATCAATGCAATTCTTCTTGTCTCACGATTATTAATCGTTCGCTCTAGATCTGTAGTTGTTATGCTACCTGAAGCTTCAATCATTGCAATCCCTTTTGGGATTTTGAGAATCATACCTTCCTTTAATCCGTCTTTTGCATAGGGGTTTAACGCGACTATTTCTTCTTCGGTCATCCCAAGATTTTTCTCTATTCTGTAAAATCCTTCTTTTGGCTTCACCGTATAAAAACCATAGCACTCATCATCAATATTTGCAGTTACCGTAACTGCTTTACCTGGTACATTAAGTACTGTACCTATAGGCAAATCTGTTGTCAATCTCGGGTTTAAAGCGATGAGTTCATTCATCGTGATCCCATACATTCTTGCAATGCCGTAAACCGTCTCCTTAGGTTTCACTGCGTGCTTGTCTATAGCAGCTACCTCAGTATTTGTTGTTACTTCTGTTTCGGCACTTACGACTGGCTCGCCTTGCGGAATTTTAATTTTATCATTCTTACGAAGACTCGTAGCATATAGCTGTTTATTAAATTTTTTGATATCGTCAATCGTCACATTATATTTCTGTGACAGGCTGAATAAAGTTTCTCTTTTTCTCACCTTATGAATAATAAACGATCTTCCTGTGCCAGGCTTTACGATTACTCCATTATTAGGTAAAATAATCACAGCGTTCTCCCGTAGGCCATCTTTAGAATCTGGGTTCAGCTTTAGAATAGCTCTTTCTGAAATACCATACTTGTTACTTATTGTGGCTATTGTTTCACCACGCTTCACTATATGACTTCTGTACTTTTCTTGTGCCATCATAGTTACACTAAGAAATAGCATCACTAGCATGGGGGTTATCAGGATTTTTTTTAACATATATTTTCTCTTGTGAAATTCTTAATTCACTTTTCTTGAAACAAGTACCATTCCAAGTATTCGGTATACCTGCAGTCAGTTTCTAAAAATAATAAAACCCAGGCCAAAAATTTGAACTTCTTTCCTACTCCCACTCAATCGTTGCGGGTGGCTTACTACTAATATCGTATACTACTCTATTAACGCCTTTTACCCTATTTATTATATGATTGCTTGTTTCTTGCAAAAACTCGTATGGTAAATTTACCCAGTCTGCCGTCATACCGTCTGTGCTTTCTACAGCTCTTAGCGCAACTACTTTTTCGTACGTACGTTCATCGCCCATTACGCCCACGCTATTAACAGGTAATAACATAGCGCCTGCTTGCCATACCTTATCGTATAGATTCCATTTGCGTAAGCCGTCGATAAAAACAGCATCTACCTCTTGAAGGATGCGTACTTTTTCTTCCGTAACATCGCCTAAAATTCTAATTGCTAATCCAGGTCCTGGAAAAGGGTGTCTTCCTAAAAGTAAAGGATCGATTCCCATTTGGGCCCCTACTCTACGCACCTCATCTTTAAACAACATTCTAAGCGGCTCCACAATTTTAAGTTTCATAAAATCTGGTAAGCCACCTACATTATGATGTGACTTTATAGTCACTGAGGGTCCATTAACGGAAACACTCTCAATCACATCTGGATAGATCGTTCCTTGGGCTAGATACACTACGTCTTGTATTGAAGTTGCCTCATCATCAAACACTTCAATAAAAGCATTCCCGATGGCTTTTCTTTTTGCTTCAGGATCTGAAAGGTCTTTTAATGCGTCTAGAAAACGCTTAGAAGCATCCACTCCTTTTACGTTAAGACCCATATCTTTATATTGTAACAATACGTCACTATATTCATTTTTCCGAAGCAAGCCATTGTTTACAAATATGCAATACAAGTTTTTGCCTATGGCTTTGTGTAAAAGAATAGCGGCTACCGTAGAATCTACACCACCACTTAAGCCGAGTACCACTTTATCATCCCCTATTTTCTTTTTTAAATCTGCTACGGTTGTTTCAACGAAGGACGCTGGCGTCCAACTTTGCTCCACACCTGCCATATGTACTAGAAAATTCTCTAACAATTGTTTTCCGTCAGTTGTGTGATACACTTCTGGATGAAACTGTATCGCGTATGTTTCTTCTCCGTCAATTCTATACGCTGCATTTAACACATCTGGCGTACTCGCTAATCGTACACCGCCTTCTGGTAAAGTACCAATAGTATCACTGTGGCTCATCCATACTTGTGTATCCTGAGCGATATTAGCGAACAATGCCTCTCCGTCTTTTATCATTGTTAATTTTGCACGACCATACTCGCGTATGTTTGAAGGCGTTACTTCTCCACCAAAATTATGCGCCATAAACTGAGCTCCATAACAAACACCAAGCAAGGGTAGTTTCCCTTTTATATTAGATAAATCTGGTGTTGGTGCATCTTCTGCTCTCACAGATGACGGACTCCCAGATAAAACCACGGCTTTAAATGATGATAAATCTTTTGGCACTTTATTGTAGGGATGGATCTCGCAGTAGATATTTAACTCGCGAACGCGTCTTGCGATAAGTTGTGTGTATTGTGATCCAAAGTCAAGAATTAGGACATTATTTTGCATAGGCAAAAATAATTTATTTATTGCTTTAATGGCCTGCTAGCCAAGATAATTTTCAGCAAATAATAAACAATAGATACCGCGTTTAAAAAAGACGAAAGACCGCTTGATTTATGGAAACAAGATGCAAGACTTGATTTGATTTGAAATGGGTGAATTTTCACCCTAATTATATTTTAACTTTTGATAAATTAAAATACACACTGCAATAAAAGGTTCACTAAGCATAGCCGTGCGTAGTCTAATCAACGAAAAGACCACACTATAATTCGATTACAGAGAACCTCAAACCTAATGGGCGCAATTCTTTTTTAAGTTTATTTATTAATTCTGGACCATATTCCAAGTAAAACTCGGCAAAATTGGTGTTTCGTTCTTGTAAAGAGTGCTGCGGAAATAAGCTGTCCTGGAGTGCTGTGACCTTGATTACTAGCTCCTCATGCTTTCTTTTCTGTGCTTTAAGTAAGCGTTTCTCTAAATGATCTAAGCCTTTTAATTGCTTTTTTTCTTGCGCACCAACAGCACCGAGAAAAGAGGCGTCTGTTTTTGTCGCGATCTCATACATTGATTTAAACTGGTCTTTTAAATGCGTTCTTTGTTGAGAAAAATCAATTTCAATATTAGAAATCTTCTTTGTATACATCGCTTGTAAAGCGTGTTGTTTTTTAAATAAATCTTCCACGTTTACATCTAGCCTCTCCAAAGTCTGCCCAGCTTTTTCTGAAATTAGCACCGTAGAATTACGCAGCAGCAGGATAGGAAAAGGAACCGCCACAGACTCAAAGTAATCTTTTAACTGAAACCAATATGCCAATTCTCCACCACCACCTGTGTAGCACAGATTAGGTAAAACAACTTCTTGATATAAAGGGCGTAGCAAAGCATTAGGCGAAAATCGTTCTGGGTATTCTTGTACTTCTGCTAAGATTTCGGTCTTAGTAAATGTTAGTTCGGTGTCATTAATAAGGTATCTACCTTCTGCCGCAACAATGCGCTCTCTTATGCCATCTTTTAAATAAAATAAGTTGATCTCTCTGGGATGCACTTGCTCCCCGTAGCCCGCTTCTATTAAGGCTTTTGTCGTTTCAGAAACTTTATGGAAAGACAACTGTGCAGTGAGTTCTTTTTCTGCGTACGGGATAAAAGCACGTTTTAACTCACGGTCATTCCCATCTACAATCACCAGGCCGTAGTCTTTAAAAAGTTGGTTGCCCAAGTATCTTGTGGCTTCCGTTAAGGTGCCGTGATCCAAATATGCCTTTTTAAAAAGTTTTAAAAGTTGTTTTGCGTGGTCGCTAAAACCAAAATTCCTTTTTAGTTCATTTTCAAAAGCAATAAAAACCTGTTGTAATCCTTCTGTGCTCAATTCACCAACTGCGCCGCCAGTTTCTCTGTCCCAAACTACTTTTTTTCCTTGAAAATTAAAATAATTTATTTCATCAAAATCGTGATCTTCCGTTGCCATCCAATACACGGGCACAAAGTGATTATCGGGATGTGCCTTGCAGAGTTCTTCGGAAAGATTAATAACAGAAATAATCTTATATAAAAAGTACAAGGGCCCTGTGAAGAGATTGAGTTGGTGCCCTGTGGTAATCGTAAACGTATTATTGTTTGATAAAGATTCAATATTTTTCTCAGTAGCTTCAGAAGTTGAAATGCCTTTGTATTGAAGTTTTAGTTGCTTAACTAGCGTCTCCCTTGATAGGTCTTTAAAGCTTTTAGCCTTTTGGTTTATTTGATTTTCAAAATTCTCCAAGGCAGGAAAATTTCCGTAGAAATCCTTAAGGGTCTTCTGTTGTGAAAGATAGTCACAAACGGTTTTTGAAAAATAGCCAGTGCTGGCGTAGGCAATATGTTGGGTTGGCATAGATTAAATATTGAAACAAAAATAAGGACTTTTTAATTGGTACGTTTTAAAGTATTGTTAATTACAAAAATTGTGAAAAAGACCGTATTTTGCGCCTATGAAAACCGCTGTGATCATACTCAACTGGAATGGCAAAAATTTGCTTGAAACCTACCTCCCTTCGGTGGTTGCGTATTCTGGCGATGCTACTGTTTATGTGGCAGACAATGCCTCTACAGATGATTCTGTGGCTTATGTTCAGCGCGAATTTCCGAGCGTGGAGATTATTCAAAACGCCACTAATGGTGGCTATGCAAAAGGGTACAATGACGCTTTGCAGCATCTGGACGAAACTCTTTTGGTACTCTTGAATAGTGATGTTGCTGTGACTAAAAACTGGTTAGTTCCTGTTGTTAAGGCATTTCAGCAAGAAGAAAACCTAGCCGCGGCGCAACCCAAAATCCTGGACGATAAAAAGAAAACACACTTTGAATATGCCGGAGCAGCTGGTGGGTTTATTGACGCCTTAGGCTATCCCTACTGCCGTGGTCGCATTTTTAACACGATAGAAGAAGATAAGGGGCAATATGACGATACCGTTTCTATATTTTGGGCTACGGGCGCTTGTTTGTTTATTAGGAATTTAGATTTTAAAGAAGCGGGAGGCTTTGATGAAACCTTCTTTACCCATCAAGAAGAAGTAGATCTTTGCTGGAGACTTCGGGGTCTAGGCAAAGAAGTAAAATATATAGGTGGGACAACCGTGTATCACCTGGGAGGAGCAACACTTGAAACACAAAACCCTAAAAAAACATTTTATAATTTTAGGAACTCATTATTAATGATCGTTAAAAATGTCTCAGGGATAAAAGTTGTACCTTTATTGTTATTAAGAATGGTACTTGACGGGATTGCTGCTTTACAATTACTATTACAAGCGAAACCATCCCATTTTTTTGCCGTCTTTAAGGCGCATTTTAGCTTTTATTATTTGCTACCCAGATGCGTATCAAAACGAAAGAATATAAAAAAGCGGCGTGGATATGCTGCTCAAAAGAGCATCGTGTGGCAATACTTTATAAAAAGGCAGCGTTTATTCAGTGACTTAATTAAGTGATAAAGTATTGTTAATACATATTTAAGTGGATTAACTTTTAATAATTTTGACATATAATTCTAACATCAATTATCTTTAACTATGAAAAAAATCGTATTACTAGCTTTATGTGCAGGTTTCACATTAACCTCTTGTGTTTCTAAGAAGGAATTTGCCGCATTACAAGCAAAACAGCAACAAACAGAAGACTTGTTAAACACTGCTACTGTTAAGCTTAACTCGTGTTTAACAGACAGGTCTACGGCTTTAGCAAAAGCAGAAGGATTACAAAATCGTCTAGATGACCTGAAGGCTTCAAACCAACAATTAATAGAAAGCTCAAAAGATTTAACGATGCTTACTACTAAGGGAGCAGATAATCTTGAAAGGTCTTTAGAAAGCTTAAAGGAGCGTGATCTTAAAATTACTCGTTTACAAGATGCCTTGACTAAAAAGGATTCTGTAACACTTGCCTTAGTCACAAGCCTGAAGAAAGAAGTTGGTATGGATGATCAGGATATCCAGATCAATGTAGAAAAAGGAGTGGTATTCATCTCTTTAAGTGATAAAGTATTATTCAAGAGCGGAAGCTACAACTTATCTACAAGAGCTAACGAGATACTAGGAAAGGTAGCTACCGTAATTAACGGAAAGCCTGACTTTGAAGCGCTAGTGGAAGGACATACAGACAACGTACCTTATAGTGGTGGCGGTGTATTGATTGACAACTTAGATTTAAGCGCAAAGAGAGCTGCAGCAGTAGTTAGACAACTAATTACGTTAGGAGCTAACCCAGCACAGCTGATAGCTGCAGGACGTGGAGAGTTTTTACCTTTAGTACCTAACACTAGTGCAGAAAATAAATCTCTCAATAGAAGAACTAAAATATACATACTTCCTAAGATTGATCAATTTTACGAAATGATCGAAACTGAAATGAAAAATCTTGAAAAAGGAGGGCAATAGTCAATGCTTCTGAAATTTTAATAATTGAAACCCCCTTAGTTTTAAACTAAGGGGGTTTTTTATTGGCTTTAAATTGGATCACCTTATTCTATTAAACACCCAATCTAGATCGATATGATACTCTTAATGGAAAATTGTGACCTTGACTACTAGATGGAGATGTATGTATACCATCTCTGTGATGCTGTTACGTATTAAATTTCTAAACTCCCTTTTCCTTCACGAACTAAAACAGGCGTTCCACTGGTTAAATCAATGATGGTAGAAGCTACATTATCACCATAGCCGCCATCAACGACTACATCGACCAGCTTGCCCCATTTTTCATAAATGAGTTCTGGATCTGTAGTATATTCTAATATGGTATCGTCATCTTTTATAGACGTTGATACAATGGGATTACCCAATTCTTTTATGAGTGCCTGCGTAATGGCGTTATCAGGCACTCTAATTCCTACTTCTTTTTTCTTTTTAAAATAACCTGTGAGCTTATTATTACTAGGTAGAATAAAAGTATAAGGACCCGGCAAAGCACGTTTCAATAATTTGAAAGTAGCACCATCTATCTGTTTTACGTAGTCTGAAAGATTGCTTAAATCTTCACAAACAATACTAAAGTTTGCCTTTTCTGGCTTCACTCCTTTTATTTGTGCGAGGCGTTCGTAGGCATTTTTGTTAGTCACATCACAGCCCAAAGCATAGACCGTATCACTAGGGTAAATTACCAGGCCTCCTTTTCGTATAATATTCACCACACGCTTAATATCCTTCTCGTTGGGATTGTTGTCGTATATTTTAATAAACTCTGCCATATTTTAAATTAACCTTTAGAGACTTCACTTTCTAGCTTTAACATATTGTTACCAATAGCAACTTTAATATCAATGCTTTATTATGCTTTAAGAAATAAGTAATGTTTTCATTTTCAGCCTTTATTTTAAACCTGTTTTTTTTTCTTAAAAACAAGTTTGATAAATGATAAATGCTAGTGCTTTCAAACGCAACAGTTTGCAGACTCGACGAAAGCTTACAAGTGATGTTGTATTTAGAATTTAAAAAATGCACTAGACATTTGACATTAGGTCTTTGCACTCCTCCACCTACCCGTACATCTGAGTCTTGGAAATGAAATACACCTCGCTCCTTAGCTGCTATCTCCTTAAAAATTGCTTTTATCACGGTTCTCTTTTAACCCTCCCATTCACTTCTCATCATTCGCTGTCTGCCAGCTACTCGCCAAGCACATTCAGCTTAGCAAAGCGTAAGAGCAACTTTTTAATCCCGCCATTTGAAAAGTTAATCTCAGCCTTCGTGTCTGCGCCTGCGCCTTCTATCTTAATAATTTTCCCTTTCCCAAAGCGCACGTGCTCCACAAAAGTGCCTACGTGAATATTAGCTGCGACTGGATCAAAATCTTTGGCTGCGCCACTCGATACAGGACGCAAGCGACGTAATTTTTTTAATTGATCTTCTGTGGGTCCCGAAGGCGCATTTCCTGCTGTTGGTTTTTTAAGACGCAGCTTGCTCTTATCTACTTCCCCAAAAATATCTGAATCTATCAAAGGTTTATACCGAGACTCTGTCATAGGCGTTAAGTACTCTAAGAAAGACTCGTCAATCTCGGCAATAAAACGGCTAGGCTCCGCATCTATTAATTTTCCCCAGCGATATCTAGACTGTGTGTACGTCAAAAAAGCATGTTTTTCTGCTCTTGTAACCGCAACATAAAACAAACGGCGTTCTTCTTCCAGTTCGCTGCGGGTGTTCATACTCATCCCACTCGGGAATAGCTCTTCCTCCATCCCTACGATATACACGTAAGGAAACTCGAGTCCCTTAGCCAGATGGACGGTCATTAATGCTACTTTATTCTCTTCCCCTTTATCACTGTCTGCGTCTGTAGCCAGCGCAACGTCTTCCATAAATTCTGATAAAGAACCTTTTGTATCTGCGATTTCTTTTTGTTCTTCCACAAAATCTCGCATTCCATTGAGTAGCTCTTCAATATTCTCCATGCGGGCAATCCCTTCTGGAGTTCCGTCTTTCTTTAATTCTGTTACCAGCCCCGTCTTTTTTGCAATATGCTCCGCAATCATAAAGGCATCGTAGTCGTTATTGAGTATTTGAAAACTTTTAATCATGGTGGCAAAATCTTGCAACTTCCCTCGCGTTCCAGCATTGATTTTAAGATCGACCTTATCTAATACCTGCATCACTTCAAACATAGAGCGCTCGTAGTGATTTGCTGCTACAATTAGTTTGTCTATTGTTGTTTGTCCTATTCCACGCGCTGGATAGTTGATAACTCGTTTTAAGGCTTCTTCATCCTTCGGGTTTAGGACGAGACGTAAATAAGCAATGACATCTTTTATCTCTTTTCGCTGGTAAAAACTGAGTCCGCCATAAATACGATACGGGATATCTTTTTTACGCAAAGCGTCTTCCATTGCCCGTGATTGTGCATTTGTTCTATAAAGAATGGCAAACTTATCAAAAGGCAATTGGTCGTTCATTGCATTTTCAAAAATGCTCGATGCCACAAAACGTCCTTCATCACCATCTGTCATGGTTCTATTTACTTTTATTTTTGCACCATCGTCATTCGCGGTCCATACCACTTTATCGAGTCGTGTTTTGTTTTTCTCGATGATGCTATTTGCAGCATTCACAATGTTTTTTGTCGATCGATAATTTTGCTCTAGTCGATACGTTTTTACATCCTCATAATCCTTTTGAAAGTTGAGAATGTTATTAATATTGGCACCCCTAAAAGCATAAATACTCTGCGCATCATCGCCTACGACACATATATTCTGAAAGCGATCACTCAACGCTTTTATAATTAAATACTGACTGTGATTTGTATCTTGGTACTCATCCACAAGAATGTACCTAAAACGGTCTTGATATTTTGCTAGTACTTGCGGAAAACGAGTCAACAACTCATTGGTTCTTAGGAGCAGGTCATCAAAATCCATTGCGCCTGCCTTAAAACATTTGTCTACATACCGCTGATAAATATCTCCCAAACGTGGCATTTTTGCCATGGCATCTGCCTCCATCAATTCTGGATTATTAAAATAAGCCTTCACGGTAACAAGACTATTTTTATAACTGGAAATACGAGAATATACTTGTTTATATTTATAGATATCCTTATCGAGTTGCATCTCCTTAATCACTGCACGTATTACGCTTTGTGAATCCTGGGTGTCATAAATGGTAAAGTTTGATGGATAGCCTAGTTTGTCCGCTTCAAAGCGTAATATCTTTGCAAAAATACTGTGAAAAGTTCCCATCCAAAGATTCTTCCCTTCGCTTGCTCCTACAATGGTTGTGATACGTGATTTCATCTCACGCGCCGCCTTATTAGTAAAAGTCAATGCCAGAATGTTAAATGGGTCTACCCCTTGCGACATTAAATATGCAATACGGAATGTCAACACACGCGTCTTTCCAGAACCTGCGCCGGCAATCACGATCATCGCTCCATCTTTCTGGATAGTGGGCGCCAACTGGGCTTCGTTTAACTGATTTAAATATTCTTGCACGTTTTTTCTGAAATTTTAAGCACCCGATTTTAACTTCGGAAATATGCTGTATTTAATTAATTTTTGGACTGTCAAATTACGCAAATTCAGAGGATTGAAATAAATGAAATTTCCGAAGTTATAAACAAGAGAGAAAATCTAAAACGAAGTGTGAAAAGTGGCAGTGGCGTTAGAAATCGAAGTTTGTAATCATTTCAGTAGTAAGAATAGAAAGGAGGTTTCAAGGTTTATTTATTTCTGAAGCGAATAGAATAGAAGTCTACTATGATTTGAATATCTTTAACCTCCTTACGATAATTAATACTTCTACATATGAAAAACTACCTATTCATGTTTTTGATCGCTGTAACTGCATTCTCAGCAAGTGCCCAAATGAATGCTGATATCCTCAAGGATATTGACAATATTGAAAATAAGGTTATTGACTGGCGTCATTATTTTCATGAAAACCCAGAGCTTTCTAATCGCGAATTTAAAACAGCGGCAAAGATTGCAGAACATCTTGAGGCACTCGGTATGGAAGTACAAACAGGCGTTGCAATCACGGGTGTTGTTGCACTTTTAAAGGGCGATAATCCAGGAAAAGTGGTTGCTTTAAGGGCAGACATTGACGGTTTACCGGTCACCGAAAGAAACGATCTTCCCTATAAAAGTAATGTGACAGATACTTTTTTAGGCACAGAATCTGGCGTGATGCACGCGTGTGGTCATGATACCCATATTGCCATTTTGATGGGAGTTGCCGAGGTACTAAGCAAGCACAAGGACAAAATTAATGGAACGATAAAATTTATATTTCAGCCCGCAGAAGAGGGTCCACCTCCAGGAGAGGAAGGGGGTGCTAAATTGATGATTAAAGATGGAGTTTTAGAAAACCCAAAAGTGGATGCTATTTATGGCTTGCACATTAATTCTTCCTCACCCGTAGGAACAATCACCTTAAAACCAGAAGGTATTATGGCGGCCGTAGAACGCTTTGTTGTAGACGTGCAAGGAAAAGGTTCGCATGGTTCTGCACCATGGACAGGGGTTGATCCTATTCTTATTTCAGCAAAAATTATTGATGGTTTTCAGACTATTATATCTAGAGAATCTTACCTCATCGCAGCTCCTGCAGTGATTACAGTGGGAAAAATCACCAGCGGTACGCGTTTTAATGTGATACCTGAATCTGCAGAGATGATAGGCACAGTGCGCACACTCGACCCAGATATGCGAGACCACATAATTAGAAGAATGACAGAAATGGCAGCAGATATTGCCAAAGCATATGGCGGCACAGCAACGATAGCGTGGCAAAATAATACCGTGGTGACCTACAATGATCCGGCTTTAACAACAAAAGCAATTACTACGTTAAAAAGTGTAGCAGGTACTGACAAGGTATTGGATATGAAAGCGATTACCGGCGGCGAGGATTTTAGTTATTATCAAGAGAAAATTCCGGGGGTGTATTTCTTTTTAGGTGGAATGACGCCAGGAAACACAGAACCCTTTCCACATCATACTCGAGATTTTATGATTGATGATGCAGGGATGTTGCTTGGTGTAAAAAGTTTGAGCCAGTTAGCCTTAGATTTTTTGAATGAATAAAAGAAGTTAATCGGAAACTGCGATTTATTGATTTAGTATCATTTATTACATTTTTACGGCGTCCAGATTCATAGCTACATTTTCTCGTTTAACCTTTAACAATTGACAATTGACACAAGATTAAATTATAGCCCAAAAACTATTTATGGAACAAGTTTTAAATTTTTTAACATCAGTACCGTGGTGGGCCTGGATTATAGTGGCGCTAGCAATTGTTGCCATCTATGATGTTTTACAACACAAACACACGATTACGCACAACTACCCTGTGGTAGGGCACATTAGGTATATGCTGGAGAGCATTGGGCCTGAGATTAGGCAGTACTTAGTGGCGAACAATCGTGAAGAGCTCCCTTTTAATCGTATTGAGCGAGGTTGGATTTATGCTTCGGCTAAGAACGAAAATAATTACGAAGGATTTGGTACTGATAGAGATATCTACGAACCTAATTACATTTTTGTAAAAAATGCAATGATGCCTTTTAAATTAGCAGACAAACACCCTAACATTAAAGACCCTTACTTTTTGGCTTGTGCAAAAGTGATGGGAGAAGGAAGACGGAGAAGACCTTTTCGTCCTGCTTCTGTGATTAATGTGTCTGCGATGAGTTTTGGGTCCCTTTCGGCTCGCGCTATTGCATCACTTAATATAGGATGTAAATTATCGCACGCGTACCATAACACTGGTGAAGGCGGGCTTTCTCCTTATCATAAGCAAGGTGGCGATGTGGTATTTCATTTTGGGACAGGGTATTTTGGTGTTCGTGATGACGACGGTAATTTTTCTATGGAAATGATAAAAAAGTTAACGATAGACAACCCACGAGTTAGAGCCGTAGAAGTGAAATTATCACAAGGTGCAAAACCCGGAAAAGGAGGTGTACTCCCTGGTAAGAAAATAACAAAAGAAATTGCTGAAATTAGAAATGTAGCAGTAGGAAAAGATGTACTCTCTCCTCCTACACATTCTGCTTTTAGTGGCGTGGATGGTTTGATTGAATTTGTAGAAAACATTGCAGAAAACACGGGACTTCCTGTTGGGATTAAAGCAGCTATAGGAAAACTGGAAGATTGGGAAGCGCTCGCATCCATAATGGCAGCCACTGGCAAAGGTCCAGATTTTATTACTATTGATGGCGGTGAAGGTGGTACTGGAGCCGCTCCACCTAGCTTTGCAGATCACGTGGCATTGCCTTGGATTTATGCGTTTTCTGCCATTTATAAAATATTTCAGAAACACAAATTAACAGACCGTGTCGTATTTATTGGAAGCGGAAAATTAGGTTTTCCAGCCAAAGCAGTAATGGCCTTTGCCATGGGTGTAGATTGCATTAACGTGGCGCGTGAAGCGATGATGTCTATAGGCTGTATTCAAGCAAAACTATGTCACACTAATGAATGCCCAAGCGGAGTAGCCACTCAAAGCCAATGGAAACAACGTGGGATTGATGTAGATACAAAATCAATACGCGCGCATTATTATTTTAAGAATTTTAGAAAAGAATTGCTAGAGATGACCCACGCAGCGGGTTATGAACATCCTTCACAATTTACTATGGATGATGTAGAAATGGCGACAGGAGATAAAGATATGATTAATGATTTATCTGAAATTTTTAAATATGAAAAAGAAGTGGTGCCTTTTACAGATGTAAATACACTACAAAGTTGTCCCCATCTGGGTGGTGAGTACAATTATAAGGAGGAGAAGAAAGTTGTTAAAGCAGCGAAAAAAAATGAAGAGGTGCGGTATTAAAAAATATCGATAGAAATGCACTCATTATTTGATATATAAATTAAATAAGAATAGTAATCATAATGCGGTGTCTTATGATATAATAGCGATAAATTTATGGTAAAAACACTATTAAAATAGACCCTATTATTGTTCGCGCTCGTCATTACTGAATGGTTTGCAACGCTATTTGCACCAAAAATATAAAGTACTATTTTAAGGAAAGAGCTGGCACTTAAGAAAAAAAGTAACAAACGTATTTGGTGTTCAGAATTCTTAAAAATGGTTCAAAAGCCTTTCAACTATTTTATTTTTTAAGTAAAATTATCTTCCCAAGGGTATTCACTTTGCAAACAATAAAAAGAACTGTAAGTTTGTTGTACCCCTAAACCTATAAATTATGGATGCCCTTTTACCTTATTTTGCCTCATTACTTTCTGCGATTATCGTAGGTGTAATTGCCTATGTCTTTTTTAAAACACATACAGATAATGAAGAAGGCAGACGTCGATTTTTGATTCATAAAGAGGCTCAGGGTAAAGTGTTACCTTTGCGACTGCAGGCTTTTGAGCGCGTGACTTTGCTTCTTGAACGTGTTGATCCTAATAGTCTTTTAATACGCATAAAACCCACCTCTAATGATCTACAGCGATATGAATCGCAACTTATAAGTAGTGTTGAAAAAGAATATGAGCATAACTTGACCCAGCAAATATATCTCTCTGCAGAATCCTGGAGTGTAGTAAAAACCTCAAAAAACGCAACAATTCAAGCAATACGCCAGGCTGCTATGAATGAGAAGGTAGATACCGCAGATAAGCTGCGTGAGACTTTATTAAATCATTTTATGGGCGAGGCTACACCGTCACAAAAGGCATTACTCTATATTAAGAAAGAAATAGGAGAATTGTTTTAATCGTCTTCTGCGCGTATCTCGCTGAGATCAGCATTTTTATGACGCGCATAGTTGATCCCAGATTGCCACCAATTAGTCATCATTGCTTTGTCAAAAACTAACGAATTTGTCGTCAACACCGTGGGCGTGTAATATAAATTGATAATCACGTTTTTATTACTCGCCACAAACTTACCAATGCGGATGTTCTGCTTCTCCACTCGGTCAAACATAAACCCGTGTAAAGAAGTTAATAGTGAAAACACATTTGTAGAAGGCAAACTATTATAGTGAGTCACATCTGTTTCTAAAATCACGACATCTACAATAGTAGCACCACGATTAATGGCCTCTTCTATAGGAACCATACTCCCAAACCCGCCATCTGCATACTCACAACTGTTTTTTACAACAAGGCTCATAAACGGAACATAATTGCAAGAAATCCAGATCCAGTCTATAAAATCTTTATATTCAAAATCATTAATAGACTTATATTCAACTTGATTTATTGATAAGTTAGATACTGTCACTACCACTTCTTTATGGCTTAATTTTAAAGCTTCAAATTCTACTTTTGTAAAAGACTTCGCTATTAATTTTCTTAGATTAAAACTTTCTCCAAAGGTTTTCTTTCCTTTTAACAAGTTGCGACCTACAGTCCAGTGATCTATTTTAATCTCTTTGTGGCCATATTTCGTTTTGACAACCTTAAACGGTTGGCTACTAAAAATACTCTTCTGGTTTACGGAAGTAAAAATTTCTTTAATCTTCTCGACCTTACCCAATGCTAAGTGCGAGATAAGCAAACTCCCCGTAGAAGTCCCTACAAATAAATCATAGTCATAGTGCAACTCTTCCATCAAGTATTGCGCTACGCCTCCTGCAAAAGCTCCTTTACTACCACCACCAGATATTACTAATGCTCTCATTTTTTTTCTTCTGAAATTATAAAACTAATTCTGGTAAGGTAGTCCTTATCTGTTTGTGATAATTTTGGGTAAATAGTTAGTAAGATGTTACGAAAAGAACTTACCTCTAATTGTGCATCTAGTAGCTCACGCGCTCCGTTCCTAAAACGCCAATAATGATGCGTACAGGCATTTATTAAATGAAGCACCGCCTGCTCATTCCAAAGACCGAGCTGGTTGATATAGCCAAAAGCTATTTCTCTTATTTCAAAACTGTGTCTACTTGAAGCATAATCAAAAAGCTCCTGCTTTAATCCTTCTCTTTCTTGCTTCTCATTAGAACCAGTTGCCAAAGAAAAAGCGAGATATAACTGCCGTATATTTTTATTCTGAAACCCCGTTACATCTTTTATTTTTGTCAGATATTTTGGTGTAGACTCAGGAAAATTTGTCGCAAGATGAATCAATGCAGCTTCTTTGGTCGCATAAGAGTCATCGGCTAATAAGGTCTCATAATCTGCTTTAAATGAATCTGGTATTCTGTCTAGCTGCGAAGCGATTGCTTGTCGCACAAACAAGTTATTACTCGCCATCCCTTTTCTATAAAGAAACGCTACGGCATCCCAAGGTTCATTTTGCAATTGTATAATCGCTTCTTGCCCTATAAAATCATTAGGGAATGTAAGCACTCGGTTCAACTCATTTTTCTTTTCAAGAATAGGCAACCCTCGCAATTTCATAATATCAAGCAATTGGGTGATAAAAGAAGATTTAAGCAAAGACTCATATACCGCGTTAGATTGAAAAGCCGTCTGCAGTAACCAGTCTTTTTCCCACGCTGAAATATCAATAGTCGAGGCTGCTTTAATTTCATTCAAAAAATCTACTGTCGTCACATTTCTGAAGGAATGCTTTTCAAGGTAGCTTTTAATTGCGGTATCAAATGCCTCATCCCCTATCGTCTCATTTAGTATATGCAAGGCCCAAGCGCCTTTTTGGTAAAACGTAAGGGAAGATGCTTTTGGGTTTAGCAATGACTGCCCTTTGCCCTCGTTACTGAGTGCCATCAACTGTTCTGCAGATTGATAGAGTTTCCAGTAATAATACTCTTCGCCAAAAATGGCTCGCTCTGCCTGCAATGCATAGTATGTCGCAAAGCCCTCGTGTAGCCAATGGTGTTTACTTTCTGTCTCGGTCACTAGGTTTCCAAACCATTGATGTGCGAGTTCGTGGGCATTCACATTGACATAATTTTTGTCATTGAAGCCTATATCATCTACGAGAAATGCCTCAGAAAAAAGAGTGCATCCTGTATTTTCCATGCCGGCATATAAGAAATCTCGAACAGGTACTTGCTTATAATTTTGCCAAGGATAGGGCACAGCTATTTTGGCTTCTAGAAAATCAAAAATATCTTTTGAGTAGCGATAGGTCGCTTCTACTTTTGAAGAATCGCTAGTGCGATAATACAACTCAATGGGAAGACCGCTATCAGATTTCAATTCTTTCTTTTTGAATTCACCCATAGCAAAGGCAACTAAGTAGCTGGACATTGGTTTTTTCATCTCAAAATGAACTGCCAGTGAATCCCTCAAATTGTCGTCTTCAATTACCTTTCCATTTGATATAACGGTTTGACCCAATGGTACGCTAAAAGCAAGATCAAACTCAATCTTATCATTCATATCATCTATGCTCGGCAACCAATGAGAAGTGTACTTCCCTTGTCCTTGTGTCCAGATTTGGTCTTCTACAAAGTAAAGCGCCTGTTTAGGAGTGGCTTGATACTTAAAATCTGCTTGATAGATTTGCCCTACTGTAAAACCTCCATCACGCGTCATCCATATCTTATCTGCCGTGGCTCTTGTTTTGACGCCTTTATTATTTAGATCTTCACTTAGCGTCATATGCACCGCATTTAGATAAATAGAATCTGTAGTTTTTAGGATTTTGAATGCCGTGTGAAAAGTTCCTTTTACTGACTTTGACTCCATATTAGGTGCTATAGAAGCACGTATATTTAAAAAGTCTACTTGATCTGTTTGCTGAGCATAGCTTAGTGTCGTAAAAAGAAGAAGAAATATGTATCTCATGAAAGGGGTTTACATCTTGTGTTTAAAGATACTCAAAGATAGTGCCTAGTGATTTAGTTGAAAATAAAAAGTGCACGAGGGTACTCCTTTTTACAAAATTCTTTAAATAGAAAAAGTCCTCCTTTTCAGGAAGACTTTTAATGGGTGGAAGACCGGGTTCGAACCGGCGACCTCTGGTACCACAAACCAGCGCTCTAACCAACTGAGCTACAACCACCATGTAGCGCTCTTTTTACGGAGTTAGCAATATCACTCAAGTTTTAAAAAACCTAAGCGGGTGCAAATATAAAACAATTGCATTCTTTGAACAATACAAAGTTTGAAAAAATTTTACACTAAATGCAATTTAGAATAATTGATGAAAATTATTTGGGGCTACTTTAAATCAAAAATAGAATCAACGGCTGGATAACGCTCTACCGTGTAGCCTTCTGCAGCTTCAGTACCAATAATTCTTCCAAGATTTCTATTACGATACTCCATACTATCACTTGCGTTTTTTGATGAGATAGGTGTCAATGGCTCTTTGCTATTTTCATCAAAAAACTGACTCTTATAGGCAAAGATTGATTTTAACTTGATGTCCATATACCCGGTAACGTCCACAACTACATCTGGTTCAATATCTTTCCATTGTATATAATGATACACCAGTTTAGGCCGCCACTCTTGTTGATGATTCCCTTCGTGAATGGTTTCAATTTTACGCAAGCCACTTAAAAAACAAGCATCACTAGCGAGCTTACTCCCTTTTGAGTGATCTATATGACGATCATCTATTGCATTACATAAAACAATCTCTGGTTTGTATTTACGGATCACTTTGATAATCTCTAATTGAGAAGCGTGATTATTCACAAAAAAACCATCTGCAAATGCTAAGTTTTGACGCATATGAACGCCTAAAATTTCGGCAGCATTTTTTGATTCTTGATCTCTTATTTCTGCAGAACCTCGTGTTCCTAGCTCTCCTCTAGTTAGATCTAGGATTCCCACTTTCTTACCATTAGCTATTTCTTTTGCTATGGTACCTCCACAGCTCATTTCTACATCGTCTGGATGTGCGCCTATGGCTAGTATGTCTAGTTTCATATTTTTAAGTTTCTTGTTCTTGCTACTATTCAAATTCAAATTCACTATTTACAGACTAGCAAATGCCTGTTCTAAATCTGCGATGATGTCCTCTTTTTCTTCGATTCCTGAAGAGAATCTAAGAAGACCATCGCTTATGCCTTGTTTTTTGCGTTCTTCTGGGCCTAATAAAAAGTGTGACGTTTCTGCGGGAGATAAAATAGTCGATTCTACACCTGCCAGACTCAATGAATATTTAACTAGGTGTAATGCACGCATGAATGCGATGGAATCGAGGCCTTCTTTAAGTTCAAAAGATAACATACCGCCAAACCCCTTCATCTGTTTTTTTGCTATCGCGTAGTCAGGGTGCGACTTGAGCCCTGGATAATACACTTTTGCCACTTGCTCATGTTTTTCTAACCATTTTGCAATTTTCTTGGCATTTTTACTTTGGCGTTTTACACGCAGCGCCATTGTTTTCATACTTCGCTCTAATAACCACACGGTATAGTCACTTAAATGACCTCCTAAGTTTATTGAAGTTGACCAAATCTGATCCATATGCACTTGCGAACCAGAAATCGTCCCCGCACTTATATCGCTATGTCCGCCCATATATTTGGTCGCGCTATGCATCACAATGTCGATGCCAAAATCTGTTGGATTTTGATTGATCGGGCTGGCAAAGGTATTATCAATCATGGTGATGCAATCGTGTTCTTTGGCAAGATGCGCAATCATCTCGAGATCGGTAATTTTCATCAAAGGATTACTAGGTGTTTCTAGATAGATGAGCTTTGTGTTTGCTTTTATTTCACTTCGGAAATGTTCTTTTGAAAACCCTTGAGTAAAGCTAAACTCGATGCCATATTTAGGAAACTCCTTTACAATAAAATTATAGGCCCCTCCATACATCGTTTCTGGAAATACCACGTGATCTCCTTGTTGCAGCAAACCTAGCAATGCGTGGCTAATAGCTGCCATCCCGCTTCCAAAAATCATTGCAGCCTCGCAGTTTTCTAAGGCCGCGACTTTCTTAGCAAGTGCCTCTTGATTAGGCGAATTAAAACAACGTGGATACCTTTTTGTATCCATCCCATCATATGAATATGACGTTGCCATAAACAATGGAGATATAGCGCCTTTAAACTGTGTGTCTTCTACTTCACCTACGTGCGCGCAAATTGTATTAATGCCTAAATTTAATCTTTTCATATGCTATTTTTTTCCTCTATAAAGATACTGCTTTAGACAATTATTGACCGTGCCTTTTTTTATATCTTTACGAGATGAAGTTATTACTCCTTAACATAAAAGAATTACTCCAGGTGCGAGAGAATCCACCATCAAAAGTCGCTGGTAAGGATATGGCAACGCTGCCTACCCTTAAAAACGCTTGGCTTCTAGTACAAGAAGGCAAAATAAAGAATTATGGCTCTATGGATGCGCTTCCTGCTATAGAAGGTTTTAAAACGATAGACTGTAAGGGAAAAATAGTGCTACCTGCTTGGTGTGATAGTCATACGCACCTTGTGTACGCTGGCAATAGAGAGCAAGAATTTGTAGATAGAATAAAAGGCCATAGCTACCAAGAGATTGCCGCAAATGGTGGCGGAATCCTCAACAGCGCTAAAAAACTACAAGAAACTACAGAAGAGGCCCTTTACAATCAATCTGCAAAAAGACTGGAAGAAGTAATGCGTCTGGGTACAGGAGCGATCGAAATAAAGAGCGGTTACGGTCTCACTACAGCGGCAGAAATGAAAATGCTACGTGTCGCAAAAAAACTAGCGACCAACTACCCTATTGCTGTAAAAACCACATTTCTGGGAGCGCACGCTGTTCCTGCTGAGTACAAGGATAATAAAGAGGGGTATATGGATCTTGTCTGTGGCGAAATGCTCGAGAAAATTTCTGAAGCAAACCTAGCAGACTTTGTAGACATCTTTTGCGAGGACGGCTATTTTACGGTAGCAGATACAGAGCGATTATTGGAAGCAGCAAAAAAGCACGGACTCCTCCCTAAAATACATGTGAATCAATTTAATGCTATAGGTGGTGTTGCTGCTGGTGTAAAATACAATGCCTTGAGTGTAGATCATCTGGAGGTTTTGACAGCTGCAGATATTGACGCTCTTACAGGTAGTGAAACGATGCCTGTGGCATTACCCTCCTGTTCCTATTTTTTGAGTATACCTTATACACCAGGGCGTGATTTAATTGAGGCTGGACTTCCGTTAGCGCTAGCGACAGATTATAATCCAGGGTCTACTCCTAGCGGAAATATGAATTTTGTAGTTGCCACGGCTTGTATAAAAATGAAGCTCACTCCAGAAGAGGCTATCAATGCTGCCACGATTAATGGTGCATATGCGATGGGACTTAGCGAAACACATGGTACTATCACAAAAGGGAAAGTGGCCAACTTGATCATCACAAAACCCATCCCAAGCTATGGGTTTTTGCCCTACGCTTTTGGTAGTAACTGTATAGAATCTGTTATTATTAAAGGAAAACTAATTTCATGACGCACTTAATTAGATACACAAGAGAAGACTTGCTTGCTCACACAAATAAGAGAGATGGTGAGGTAAAAGCTGGCGAAGTTATTCCTGTGCTTTCTCAAGAAGTCGAATTAAAAGACAGCGCGTCTCTATATGTGATTATTGGAATCCCAGAAGACATAGGCGTCAAAGCAAATCACGGAAAAGCGGGTACTTCTTTAGCTTGGAACGCTTTTTTAAACAGCTATTGCAACATACAACATACAGAAAAGAGCAGGCTTAAAAATGCCTTAGTTTTTGGGGAGATTGATTGTCGTCTTGAGATGGAAGAAGCATCACTGTTAGAAATCACAACAGACGGAGCTGCTGAGAAACTGGGAGCACTCGTGGAGCGCATTGACCATAAAGTGGTAGAAGTTATACAGACTATTGTGACTGCCGGAAAAACACCTATCATTATAGGAGGGGGTCATAACAATGCCTTCGGAAATATTAAAGGAACATCACAAGCCCTAAACAAGCCCATTTCTGTCATAAACTTTGACGCCCACAGCGATTTTAGACCTTTAGAACATAGACACAGCGGGAATGGTTTTAGCTATGCAAAAGAGGATGGATTTTTAGACAAGTATTACATTTTTGGTTTGCATAGGAACTACACCTCTCAAGAAATAATTGACCGAATAGAAAAATCTCAAGGCACTATAAAGATAGCTTGGTTTGAACATATGATGTTATCGCGAGGCTCTAGTATTATGCAAGCGACCATAGAAGCTGATAACTTTATTTGTGATGATCATTTTGGGCTTGAGATAGATCTCGATGCGATTGCAAATATGGGCAGTAGCGCCATGAATCCTGTGGGATTTTCTGTAGCAGATGCGCGTTCGTTTACTAAACATTTCAGTAGCAATAAAAACTGCGCGTATGTACATATCTGTGAAGGTGCTCCTGCATTTGAGTTATTCCCTAATCAAGTTGGGAAAGTGATTTCTTATTTAGTGAGTGATGTGATTTCTGGGTAAAAAAAGTACTGGGATGGCTTTAGGGTCTCTCAAGCATCTGGTAACATCAAAATTAATTATAGTACGCACATGAAAATAGTCCCTTTTGATACAAAATTTGCTCAAGCATTTTATGACTTAAACATAGCATGGTTAGAGACCTATTTTTATGTAGAGCCTTATGACAAAGAGGTTTTGAGTAATCCAGATCGTTATATTATTTCACCTGGCGGACATATCTTTTCATTTGTTGACGATGAACAAGTGCTAGGCACTGTAGCCCTTTTAAAAAGAGGCGAAGGTATTTTTGAGCTTACAAAAATGGCTGTGCTCTCCTCACAAAGAGGAAATAAGATAGGACAAAAATTAATGAATTATTGCCTAGAATTTGCTGATGAAAACAACTTTAAAGAATTGTATCTCTACTCCAATACACTTTTAGAAAATGCAATTTACATCTATAAAAAAGTAGGGTTTATTGAAGTTCCTATTCCGGCTGATAATCCTTACAAACGGAGTAACATAAAGATGGTTTACAGCCATCTGTAATAAGCATTAATAGGTGATATTGTCTAGGTATTGGCTGTACGTCTTTTTGCAACATAAAGCATACATCAATAAACCTTTAACGCTACTGTAACAGTACTGAAAATGAATTAGAGTACGTGTATTCTAACCGATAATGAAGCTTTAATATCAGAAAAAATATGAAAAAGATACTCATCCTATGCTTTATAGCCAACTTAGCACTCGGCTGTAATGACGCTAAGAATAAAGAGCAGACTGCTGAAACGGTAGGCAGTGAAGAAGTGCAGAAAATAGATGAGAATATCACGAATTTTTAGATCAACCCAATTTCTCGCGCAACGATGGTGCTACTTTGGGACGGTAACGTAATGTATGTAGATCCGGTAAGTGGCGCAGAGGTTTTTGAAGACTCATAAATTTATTACATTACATTTTGGGCTTATGCATATATTCTTGCCAGCGCACTAAAACATACTTTTCATTGGTATGTTCTTTTATTTTCAGAAAACCATACTCATACACAAACAGGTACACTTCTCCTTTTTGATTTTTCCAGAAATGCGTGAAAAAATTGGCATTAAAACCTAATTCATTTATTAGTTCTGCCCGGACGGTTACTTTACCTCCTTTATTGAACTCTTTAAGAATCTTACGGTTCAATTTTAATTGATTATCTACGATATTATAAAATCGTTCTGGTTGTTCTTTAGCCAGTTGGTACTGGTACGCGCTTTTACAGTGCAGATTGCAGTATTTTTTATCTGATCTACCGAATAATTCTTCATCACAATGCTTGCAGTGTTTTTGTATTCTCATTTCAAAAGAAATTAAGTGAATGCCTATTCGAACATTATTCGATTAAGATACAATTAAATCATTTATATCTTCTAATTTGGCAAAAAAGATACTTATGGATACTGGCAGGAGTGTGACTTTAAAACATCTTTTAATTAAAGAAGAGCGTTTTATAGGGCTACAATTTAATACGGATAAGGTAATTCATGCGCTGGTTAAACAGTTACCAGATGTAAAATGGAGTACCCGTTTTAGTATGGCCTATATTTTAAATACTAAAGAACATCTTGATTTAATATTCAAAACATTTAATGGTGTTGTTTGGGTTAATTGCAATTATTTCTTTGACAATAGTCATGTAAAAGAAACTAATGGCCCTATAGATATTACGTGGTTAAGAAAAAGGGAACTTCCGGCAACGTATCGCGTGTGTCCTACTAGTTATTTAGACAAATTAGAACTTAGAAAATATGCCAATAATACGGTGAAAACATATGTTTCTTCGTTTGAAACTTTTATTAATTATTACCATACTAAAGATTTAGTTTCTATTGACGAAAATGATGTTAGACAGTATTTATTAAAGCTGGTTCAAGAAGACAAATCCAATTCTTATATAAACTCTGCTATTAATAGCATCAAGTTTTATTACGAATCTGTGTTAGGGATGCCTAATAGGTTTTACAAAATAGAAAGGCCTAGGAAAGAAAAAAAATTACCTAAAGTACTTTCTAAAGAAGATGTTCTGAATATTATTGCCCACACTAATAACTTAAAACACAAATGTGTTGTAAGCCTTTTATATTCTTCTGGAATACGCAGAAATGAATTAATAAATTTAAAAATCACTGATATTGATAGTAAACGAATGTTAATACGCGTTGAGGCAGCAAAAGGGAATAAAGATCGCTATACCCTGTTATCACATTCTTTATTAGAAGATTTGCGGGACTATTATAAACAGTGGAAACCCGAAAAGTATATTGTAGAGGGATTATATGGCAAGCAATACTCTGGGCAAAGTATTGGTAAAATAGTTGTCAATGCGGCAATAAAAGCGGGTATTAAGGTTCCGGTAACGCCTCATATGCTTCGGCATAGTTTTGCCACGCATTTATTAGAAGCTGGTGTAGACTTGAGACAAATTCAGGTTTTATTGGGTCATAGTTCTAGCAAAACAACTGAAATATACACACACGTTGCCACGACCACGTTCAAGGAAATAAAGAATCCGCTCGATTCTTAAAAAAAATTATATAAAAGATATATATAACATATGTTATATATATCCTATATTGGGTCTATATAGAACATAATGTTCTATATACTATTGTTGTAAGCAAGAACTCAAAAAAATATTGTGTGCAAAAATGCATATAATTCGCAGCGGACAGAAATACAGATCTGATTCCAAAGGCCATTCCCCTTTAAACAAATATAACGCGGACATTCACTCAGACGCAACCAATCTCTATGGAGGGAAACCTTCTTACTCGCGTGGGAGTTCCTACTTACAACAAGGTGTAAAAACAATAAGCACGTCAGCGAATTTCTGCGAAATTCAAAGCAGATTTGCTATCTTTCAGTCCTAAGTAGAAAATTCCTGCGGAATTTACCGCTTACTATTTTTACACCAATCCGTTGTAACACATACAAAACATCCCGTTATTAAACAAGGTGCCAAAAACAATATTGAAAAAAATTTGACGTTGAATTGTTTGAAAAACCTGATTGTCTCACAAAAATAAAATGGATTTATACTTATCTCTTATACGAATAGGTGCTTCGTTAATGCTAACTTTTGTAGCCTTTTCTCAAAGTTACAGAATTAATAAAAATGCAAACAGCTACTTAGCTATGCTTTTTGGTGTTTTAGCTATCCTTTTTATTTCCACAGATGTTGGAGAATATATTTCAGAAAAATGGATTTGGTTATATGCAATTAATATATTAGAAAACACCATAATCCTAATTCCTTCATTCCTTTATATAGCAGTATATCATTTTGTACATGCGCCTGCCAATTTCTTAAAAAAGCATTATTTACTATTTCTACCTTTTCTTTTTATAGCTATCTTTAGGACGTTTTCAATTTGGGCAGAAACTTATTCTTTAGCGTTAGAAAATTTTATTGATACTTTAGATTTTATATTTCTTGTTGGCTTATATATATATTCTCTAATTGTATTTTATTGGGTCGTAAAAATGCTTATCAATCATCATAAAAATGTTTTAAATTTTCACGCAAATACTCAAGGTGTAGATTTGAACTGGTTGTATAAGTTAATGTTTGTTTTTCCAATACTTTTTATTGCTCAAGTTGTCTTCAATTTTAGCTCAAATCAATATTACTTAATCAATTTTTCAGATATCGCTATATTTCTTATATTATTTTTTTGTGGTTTCCATATCGTACAGCAAAGAGAAATATTCGACCTAACAATGCAAGGCAAAGTTTTGGCAGAAAAAGAAATTCCTGAACAAATTTACGCTAAAAAAGAAGTGCTGATTGATGAACATTTAATGCTTGAAATAGCCAATAATTTAGAAAAGGTAATGAAAGAGGATAAGCCATATTTAAACAAAAATCTTTCTCTAAATCTATTAGCAGATAAATTAAATAGTAGAACACACATAGTATCATATGTTATAAATTCACATTATGATATAAATTTTTACAACTACATCAATAATTTTAGATTTGACTATTGTAAAGCCCTTTTAAAAAACCCCAAAAAGCAACATTTAAGCATTGAAGGTATCGCACTTGAAGGCGGTTTTGGTTCTAAAAGCACCTTTAATACACTCTTTAAAAAGCAATCTGGAATGACACCTACACAATATAAAAATACTAATAATCAGTAAGTTGTAATTTTTTAAGAAATCTTAGTTGTTCAACTTTATCCAGTTGAACACTAATAAATAACATTGTGCGTTTTTTTGCCAAACAATAAAACTTATGATGTTCAGATTTTTTTTAAATGCTTTATTCCTTACGTTACCAATGGCGCTTTTAGCGCAACAAACCGTTAGAGGAACCATTACCGACAAAGATTCAAAACAAACCGTTCCTTTTGCTACTATTGTTGTAAAAAACAGCAATCCAATATTAGGTGTAATTTCTGATGAAAATGGAAAGTTTACATTAAGTGACGTCCCAATTGGTAAACAAACACTTATCGTTTCGTTTGTAGGTTATGAAACTTTTACGTTGCCCAATATTAATGTAACCGCAGGAAAAGAAGTGGTCTTAGAAATTAATTTAGTAGAAAATTTTGCAGCGCTAGATGAAGTTCTGATTGTAGCCGAAAAACGCAAAGAAATAACCGTCAACGAGTTTGTTACCGTTAGCGCACGCACCTTAAACCCAGAACAAGCTAATCTATATGCTGCATCTATAGGCGACCCAGCAAGGCAAGTTCAAAATTTTGCAGGCGTTACAGGAGGTGGTGACGATTTAAACAATGAAATTGTAATTAGAGGTAACTCGCCTAATACCTTATTATGGAGATTAGAAGGCGTAGAAGTGCCAAATCCAAATCATTTCACCCGGTTAACTGGAGGCTCTGTAAGTATGTTAAGTGCTAACGTGTTAGCTAAAACTGATTTTTTTACTTCTGCTTTTCCTGCCGAATATGGTAATGGTATTGCTGGGGTTTTTGATTTACGCTTTCGTAAAGGTAATAATCAAAAAAGAGAAACTACAATTGATGCTGGTGTGCTAGGTCTAGGGTTTTCAACTGAAGGGTATTTTAGTAAAAAAAGCAAAGCCTCTTACCTTGTTAATTACAGGTATTCTACTTTAGGTATTTTAGAAAAATTAGGCTTAAACTTAACAGATGGTTTTAACCCTACTTTTCAAGATTTAAATTATAACATAAATCTGCCTACTACAAAATTTGGAACCTTTAATCTCTATGGATTATTGGGCAAAAACAAATCAAATTCTAGTGAAACGGAGGATGAAGATATAGACGGAAACCCGAGTACTGACAATTTTACAAATAAAACAGAAAGTGATGAAAGCACTTTTATTACGGGTTTAGGACACCGGGTTTTTATAAAAGACCAAACCTATTTAAAAACAAATATCACGTATTCGTCAAATGATGCAAAGAAAAACGATGTATTCCAAAACACTGGTGTTGTTGGCCCTTTAGAATCGGAATCATTTGATTCAAAAAGTGAAGCCTTTCGTTTATCCTCTTTTATAAACCATAAATTTAATTCTAAACACACCTTACGAAGTGGGTTTACGCTAAGCCATCTCAAAGAGAAAAACACTTTAAGTTTTACAGACAAAAATGATGACGGTACGCTTTCAACGTCAAAAGATGAAATAAATGGAACAGCGAATGTATTTCAGAGTTATGTGCAATGGAAATATAGAATGACAGAAAACTTTACCTTAAATTCAGGGCTTCATTTTTTACACTTTGGCAAAACCAACAGCAGTGCCATTGAGCCAAGATTAGGTCTTAATTACAAGCTAAATAATGTCCATTCACTTAGTTTTGGCGCAGGTTTACATAGTAGAGCTGAGCAATTACCTCTCTATCTCACAAAAGACGCTACTAACACAAATTTTCTGAACACCAATTTAAAATTATCTAAAGCGTTGCATTATGTAGTAGGTTACAACTGGCGCATAAATAAAAACACGCTTTTTAAGGCAGAAGCCTACTATCAACATTTATTTGACATCCCTGTTGATAATAGCGGAGAAACTGGTTATAACGCAATAAATGCACAATCATTTGATATTTTTGAAATTACAGAAACACCTTTAACTAATGATGGTAAAGGACGTAATTACGGAATAGAATTTACCTTAGAACGTTTTTTAAATAAGGGCTTTTATTATTTATCTACACTATCATTATACGATTCTAAATACAAAGTGGGCAACGGCAACTATTTAAACACGAGATTTAATGGAAATTATGTATTTAATTTGTTGAGCGGAAAAGATTTTGCAGTTGGCACAAAAGGCAATAAAACCTTTGGCATAAACGCTAAATTTGTATTAGCTGGCGGCCAACGTTTTACAGGAATTGATGAAGCGGCTTCTATAGCTGGCCAAACCGAAGTTTTCTCAACCACACCTTTTACAGAAAAAGTAAAAGCTTACTATCGTTTTGATTTGGGCATTAATTACCAATGGAATAAAACAAAAACCACACACAATTTAAGTCTCAATATCCAAAATCTAACAAGTAGAATAAATACAACTGAGCTAGACTACTTCTTTGACGAAGTAACCAACAGAATAGTAACCATCAAAAGCGAACAAAATGGGTTGATTCCAGTTTTAAAGTATAGCATTAATTTTTAAACACATATTTTGCCGCAACGAATCATACACCAAACGTTATAACATAAAAAAAGGACATAAAATGAAAAAAATAATTATCATAGCTTTTTGTATTACCTTAATTCAAAGCTGTAACAAAGACGACAAGATAACAGATATCGTAGATACAACAGGTATTTTAAATTTAACAGGTGGAACAAATGAAATGACGATTAATCAAACAATTGACGGAAATTCTGTTCCAAGATTAGTGTATATAAAAACACCCCAAAATTTAAATAGTTCGTTATCTTACCCAATTGTATTCTTTTTTCACGGAGCAGGAGGTTCTGGACAAGATTTCTTGTACAATAACAACATAATTGAACTAATAAATTCTGAAGAATTTATTGGAGTTTTTCCCAATGGACATTCAAATAATGGAAGTAATGGCGGGTTTTGGAATTTAGGCTCTGAACCTACTAATGCTGATGATGTAGAATTTGTAGATTTAATTATCGACCAATTAGTAACCTCTCCATTAATAGACACATCCAAAGCGTACGCCATAGGCTTTTCAAATGGTTCGGGGATGGTAAACCTGTTAGGGAAATCTACAAGTCATTTCAATGCTATAGCTCCTCTTTTTAGCCAACAAATCTTAAGTACAGGAGATCTAACACCTACTAAAGCAATGTCTGTTTTTCAGGTTAACGGAGAAGTTGATGGCATAATTCCCTTAAATGGAGGGGTAAGTTCTGTTGGAACATTTATGTCAGCGCAGAATAGTGCTCTTAATTGGGCTAATCATTTCAACTGCAATTCAACTGCAATTCAAGAAGATCTTAATTGGGGAAATACCGTTTTAAATTCATTCACATTCTCTAATTGTGATGATAATCATGAAATAAAATATCTGATAGCATTAAATACTGGTCATGGCTTTACCGACGAACAAACAGAGAGTGTTGCTTATAATCAAATATGGGAATTTTTTAAGCAATATTAAGAAGTTAAAATACGTGTTACAACACCGTATATAATTTATTGCTAGTTTTAGCCTACTTACGAAAGTCCTCGCGGATTTTATATTCGGTTTTTATTTACTAAATTAATCGCTTGAAAACGCAACAAACCATATACAAGACCGTTGCCACCAATTTTAAAAATGAGCGAAATAGAAAATAAGAACCTATATCCAGACGAAGAAACACCTGTGTTGAAACATTACTCTGAATTTGATAGGGTTTACATAGGACTTCTGCCATTTTTCAAACTTGACAAAGAACATTGTGAATCAAATAGCTCGAAAAAAGTAATCTCAATCGAAGAAGCTCGAAAAAAGGATAAGCTTTTTGAGAAAATTGGAAATCACTCAAATGTGACAATATATTCACCCAATGAATGCTATCCATCAGATGAAGAAATATCTCAAAACGGAAAGAAAGTAACTTGGAAAGAAGTAATTCAAAACACAAAACTGAATGACAATAAAGAGCTTAATAAAGCCTTAATGACTTCAATTGGAGCTTTTAAAAAGAAATTACAACGCGAAGACTTATTGGAGATTTTAAATCAATTTTCGGACAAGAACAATATTTGGCATCCGTCAGAAGGTGCGTTTGACTTTTTTACTAAATCGTCAATTTTTGAAATTCTAATATCAAATGGAATTTATGAAGTAGATGTAGAAGACGAATTTTATGAAAACAAAAAAACAATTGACCTGAATGGCTTAACACCAAATGATTTCAGCGAGAAAATTGACATTAAGGATTATTACATTTATGATAATAACAAATCAATACTCTTTGCTATCAGTTGGGACTATTTCTTTTTTTTTATAGCAATAAATGAAAAAGTGTTTTCAAAAGAATCGATTGAAACCAAATTTGAAGGATTTTGGGCAGACGAAAAGAGCAGTCATTTATGGACTTGGGAAGAAGGAGAAATTGAACAACTACTTAACACTGAAAATGAAGAAAAACTGGTGGCAACAACGTATAAAAATAATGGCGGAGTATCTGCCAAAACGAATAACAGTAATAAAAACAAACTTTGGTCTAAGCTGAAAGGTATGTGGACTTAAAGCCGCCACTATTCTTATACAAGACCGTTACCACACATTTGACAAACAATAAAACAAAATCAACAACGTTTTCATCACATGAATAAGCAAAAATTTCTGATAATTATAATTTTCTTTAGCCTGATATATAATACATATGGACAAGACAGAAATTGGCAAATAGGGCTAAAGGGAGATTTTATTCCTGCAGGTAGTGAACTAAACAATAGTTACTCAACCTTAGTTGGTGTCGAAGCAAACTATTTTTTTAAAAATAAGGATAAACTAAGATATTACGGAACTACTGGCTTTTCAACCGATGTAGATGGATCGGGTTCTTCTATAACATTGATAGACTTAGGGGTGGGTGTTTATTACAACCTCTTCAATATAAAAGATAGACCTTTTTATACAACTCTAAATGTAGGTGGACTTTATGCTCACGAAAAATTTTCAACGCAATTAATAGAAGGAACTATTCAATCTACTTTCAACGAATTTGGTTATACAGCCAATTTAGGTGTTGGATATTATATTTTTAAAAATATTAATGTACAACTTAATGTTAACCAATTAAATAACCTAGGAACAACACTTGGGTTAAGTATATATTACAACTTCTAATAATATTTGAAATGAAATTAATCTTTAAGAACATATATCCAATTTATTTTTTACTCTTATTACTATTTTCCGTGTCCTGCTCGACTGATGAGGGAGTTTATGTACCGATTGATGAAAGAATAGGTGCTTTACCCGAATTTGTAATAGACCCTGTTGATAATCCAACTACCTCTGAAAAAGTTGAATTAGGGAGGAAATTGTTTTGGGACCCTGTATTATCAGGAAACTTTGATGTAGCTTGTGCAACTTGTCATCATCCTGATAAAGGTTGGGGGGATAATTTAGCAAGAAGTATAGGTGTTGGTGGAAGTGGTTTAGGAGAAGTAAGAACAGGAGGAGCAATTGTTGATAGAAATGCAAATACAATAATAAATTCTGCGTTTAACGGAATAGATGTAAATGGAAACTATGACCCAAGCAACACCGCTATGTTTTGGGACAACAGAGTGAGTTCTTTGGAGGAACAATCTTTAGAACCCATCAAATCAATGCCTGAAATGCGAGGTAACGCATATTCCGAGGAAAATGCTATTGCAATTGTTTCGCAGAGGTTAGCAAATATTCCTGAATACGTAACTATGTTTAATGATGCTTTTGGTTCACCTAATGCGATAGATGGAGATAAAATTAGCAAAGCCATTGCGGCCTATGAGCGAACAATTATTGCAAATAACAGTAGGTTTGACCAATATGCCAGAGGAGATGTAAACGCTTTAACTAGTTTTGAAATAAGAGGTCTTAATAGTTTTCTTGAAATGAATTGCACTGCTTGTCACGGAGGTCCTATGTTTTCGGACTACGAATTACACGATTTAGGAATAGAAGATGATGGTATTAATGACAATGGTGTTAACGGTAAATTTAGAACACCAACCTTAAGAAACTTATCAGTCACAGGACCTTACTTTCATAATGGAACTTTCTCAACATTAGAAGAAGCAGTTAATTTTTATAATAATTTTGAACAAAACGACGAAGATGCTCAAAGACTCAATTTTGACGAAAATGAAGTTGATGCAATAGTTGCATTTTTAAGAACACTTAATGATGAAAATTTTGACAAGACTGTTCCTGATGGAGTGCCTAGTGGTTTATCGGTTGGTGGAGATATCAATTAATAAAAACGTGTGGTAACATTGTATAAAAAACATAGGGCGTTTGTGCTAAACCGAAAGGTCTGTGAATTTTAACAAAGTCCGCTAAATATAAAATTTGGCGTTTATAGTAGAAAAGATAAAAGCAAAATATTTATATTTAGCTCAGTAATAAACCGAAACGAAAGTGCTTATCACCTGCCCTACGATTTCTTATACTTAACGTTAGCACACAGTTTACCAAGCCTAAAATTGCAGAAATCCAATCGGATTTTTTTTCGGTTTTTAGGAGAAAAAGAAAAACTTAACTAGAACTGAAAATCATTGCGCCGGATTTTACTCTGACGGATAAAAACGACGGAATGGATTCGGGTTTTTTTTATTGTTAAAATGTAAGACTGAACCTCTCTACTTCTCAACCGATTTTAATCTGATCGAATACCAGAGGAGAAACGTACTACGGAATACCGTAACGGACTTTAAATGGTTATGACTATATTGGATACTTAATAAAAAGTACGAGCCAGAAAGCGTGTCAATCTGACTTAAAAAATAAAGAACGTGTGCTAACAAGGTGTATAAGCTATGGCTTGTCCTACCCTACTTGAAAAATCCTTCGGATTTTCCAATGAAAAGTACCCTTTTGATATTGGTCTGTGACTGAACACGCCACAGCCCATACACTAAACGTTGGCAAACATTTGAGATGAACCAAGAAATAATCGAAATATTAACCAAACTAAAAAAACTGTCTTCTTCAAAAGTTGACCACATATTGTTTTTATAGAAAATATAATTAACCAAAAATTATGAGAAAATTAATCTTCCTTATCCTCTCTATAGCTTTAAGCACAGGTATTTCAGCCCAAACTTTTACACCAAAGTGTGAAGAAACAGTTAAAGGAGCTATAACTTATTACAAAAGTCAAAGGCAAGGAGTGACAGATAAAGGTTCTATTCGTATAAAGTACACTCAAGGTAGTCTTGACCTAATATCAGAATTTAACTTTATTGGACTCAAAGTGGGAACTGCAAAATTAGCTACAACTGAAGATGGAGAAGCTCCAGCATTAATAAATCAAATGTACGATAATGAAGGAGATCTTAATGGACTTCATTGTGTGAATTTTCCAGATTGGAAAAGTTTTGTATTTATTGTTGAGCCAGTGGTACAGGAATCTTGTAAAGGTGAATATCAAATGGGGAAATTAACAGACGGTCCGGTGAGTAATTGGGAAATATACGTTAATAACAAAGAATTTGATCTTGATCTTGAAGAATTTACATTTAGCACAATGTATGTTTCGAATCTTGAAGATAAGGGTAATGAAATTGGAAAATTGGAAAATGGAGAACGAACTGGGGAATGGAAATATTATTATGAAAATGGGCAGTTAGAGTCTATTCTTAAATATGAGAATGGATTTCTTAAGGGTGAAATGAAATATTATTATGAAAATGGGCAGTTATCTCTAATAGGAAAATGGGAAAATGGTCAACCTATTGGTGAATGGAAATCCTATCACGAAAATGGGCAGTTATATAATATTGGAAAAAATGAAAATGGAAAAAAAACTGGGGAATGGAAATTCTATCACGAAAATGGGCAGTTACATAATATTGGAAAATATGAAAATGGAAAAAAAACTGGGGAATGGAAATTCTATCACAAAAATGGGCAGTTACATAATATTGGAAAATATGAAAATGGAGAACGAACTGGGGAATGGAAATATTATGATGAAAATGGAAACTTTATATAGAACTGAAAAGTTTTAATATAGTAAAACGATTTGCCAACAATGTATATAAAAAATAGCTTTTTCAGCGCTAAATCTAAAGTATGAGCAAATCAATAAAAAATAGTAATAAACTGAAAAATAGTACATTTTAAGCCACTACTTTTCATATACAAACCGTTGGCAACCATTGCCAATCACACTCAAAAGGAATGAATGATAAAGATTTACTTTTAGAACATATAAGCAATCATCCTGAATCACACTTTGAAAAAGAAGGATTACAAGAATATGTTTTTAAACAATTAAATATTGACCAAGTCGAAAACATTATTTCAGAAATTAGAAGAGAAAAACCAGAATTAATAAAAGACTTTATACGTTTTAGAAAAAAAGAAGGAATACAATCTACAGGAATGATAAAACCTTTTTTAAAAAACGGAGGGTTTACTAAAATTGAAAAAGACAAAGAAAATGAAAGAATTAAAAAAAATAAACGTGAAGAAAAAGCCGACAAATTACTTGACTTAGACTTGCGCCTTAAGACATTTGAAACTAAAATCGGAAAAAAACTAATAATATTTGCTGCCATAATTAGTGTTTTGAGTTTTTTAATAACAGTTCTAACTCTTGAATTTTGGAAGACTGACGAAAGTAAGAGTGAACAAAAAATCCAAGTAGAGAACCCATTATTGAACAAAAAAGAAGGAATACAAAAAGATAGTTTAAATTAATACGAACTTTCAAAATATGCTGAATTTTAAATTAATAATCTGAATTAAAAAAAACGGTAGCCAACACCGTACAAAATTAATTGCTTTATTTCTGGCTCACTTACGAAAGTACTCGCGTACTTTCTTTGTCTGTTATTATTTAGTAAATTAGCTGCCTAACCGCCGCAAAAAATCTTGTACAAACACGTTGTGCAACAGTTAAAAATAAACATTGTGAGAAAATTAATATTTGTGTTTCTGATTTTAGCCGTATCGTGTAAATCACTACGAAAGAACTCAAATGTTGGCATAATAGGTAACTCTGAATATTATATTTTAGAATTTAATCCAAACGAAACATACCCTCTGTTTGTTGATGCTGAACCGACAACATTATCGCACGAAGAAATAATTTTTGTAGAAAATGTAATAAAAGGGCGTGTTGAAAAAACAATATCTGAATGGCGTTCTGCTACGAAAAATGAATATGACGAAAACAAATATCAATATGACAGACAATATGTTGCTGCGTTGAATGAAGAAGGCGAAAAATTGATCTGGATTAATTTCTTTTGTAATAACGACTTGGGGGAAATTTATGATTTAAGAAGAGAACGAACAAATACATCTGATGGAGGTAGATGCTATTTTGAAATCAAAGTTAATTTAACTAATAAAGAAATTATTGGGTACAAATATGGCGGATTAGGTTAGCGAGATAACCGTTGCACAACAACATATATAAGCAATGCGGGAGTTTGTGCTTAATTAAAAGTTCGGGTATATTTGGGAGACCGCCGAATTTTAACAAATTCGACATATTCCCCAAAAAAAAATTAATAATCGAAATTTGTAAAAATCAGCTTGTGCCCTACCGAATGGCTATCGCCATTCTTCATCCGCACTGCTCATATACTAAACGTTAGCAACAAGCTGAAATAATCACTCTGAGTTCAACAATTTACCTAAATGATTTTATCTCAAGAATACAAAGAACATTGGAAATTTATGAATAAACTCATATTCCGATTTATTTTCACTTACATCGTTTTGTACATCCTATTATTATTCTTATCACTTTTCTTGGAGGGTCTGTTACGGTGGTTTGCTGACAACTTTTTGAATTGGGGAGCTGATTTTAAAATGGAAAGTACAGGGAGCGGAGATAGAGCCTTTGATTATGTGAGGTTAGGTTTTAACCTATTCCTAACTGCCACCATAGTTTTAATCTGGTCAGTAATCGACCACCAAAGAAAATCATATAATAAGCTTTTTTACTGGTTTCAAGTTATCATTAGATTTACCCTAATTTTTGCAATGCTTCTTTACGGTCTTGTTAAAGTTTTTAAAGGTCAATTTGCTGACCATAGCCTAGAACGTTTGCTGCAAACTGTTGGAGATATGTCGCCTATGGGATTAGCCTGGACTTTTATGGGGCATTCCCTTTATTATAATATTTTTATTGGATTTGCAGAAATACTTGGTGGAATTTTACTGATTTTCCGAAAAACAGTCACATTAGGCAGTCTCATTATCATTGGAGTAATGAGCAATGTTCTTATGATGAATTTAACCTATGACATTCCAGTAAAATTAGTTTCAGCTCACCTAGTCTTTATGGCCATGGTATTATTATTGGCTAATGGACAACGAACATTTGATTTTTTCTTCAAAAACAAAATAATAGAAAAAGTGGAATATTATTTCCCATTAAAAAATAGAACTTTGAAAAGTATCATTTTAATAAGCAAAAGGTTTTTAGTCATTTTAGTGATAGGAATTGTTATTCTACAAATCTTTATTAGATTTAGGGCTCAAGAACAGCTGAAGGAGAAATCTGATTTCTATGGTATTTGGGAAACTCAAAGATTTGTAAAAGACATGGACACTATACCTCCACTTTTAGATGACACATACAGATGGAGATATTTAATTGTTGATGAGAAGAGAAAAGCAATTATAAAAAAAATGACAGATTCTTTGGAGAGATATCAATTTGAAATTAATTCCGATTTGAAAGAAGTTATTTTTAGACGTGTGAATGATTCTATACCGCATCGCTTTTCTTATACGTTTACTAATCCCCAACAATTGGAATTGAATGGGTCTTTAGATGGTGATTCCCTCTTCATTCAGTTTAATAGAAAACCTAAATCTGATTTTAGATTAATCAATCGAAAGTTTCATTGGGTGAATGAAACTAATTATAATTACTAAATTCTAAACTTAAGGCAAGGAGAATTGAATGAAGCCAGTTGCTAACAACGTGTATAATTCATTGCTAGTGCAATGATTACTTGGAAAATCCTGCGGATTTTCCTCTGGCTCGTTTTCTTTTACTAATTTAGTTACTTAAACACGCAACGCAATCATACACGAAGACGTTGCCATTAATTATGAAATTCCTGCTTAAATTGACATTTGTGCTTTTGATTTTGACTTCTTGTAAGTCGAAAAAATCAATGTTTCCGGATTATTCAAAAAGCGCATACGAACCGATTTTGCTGATTAAAAAACAAATTGGAGATTACGGAAGTCGATTTGAAGTAGAAATTAAAAATAGTCACGGCGGAAATTATGTCGTGTATTCAAAAGTTGCTGTTGGAAAAGATAGTGTCCGAATTAAAAGTGACATTAGGAATAACTTTTACGGAACAAAATCGGACACAATTCTGAACTTTTCAAAAACGGAATTTATCAAACTTCTTGATTTCGAATTATCCAATGCTGAATTTCAAACAAGAATTGCAGGAAATTATCAAGATATCAAGATAACAATTGCTGATTCAGTAAATATGTTTTACACTAGACAAGGTTTTGGAATACTGAATGTTATGCGAGATGGAAAATCGAACATAATTAGTACGGGGAATAACTAATGGCAACAAAGTATATAAGCAATGCGGGATTTTGTGCTTAATTAAAAGTTCAAGTATATTTGGGAGACCGCCGAATTTTAACAAATTCGACTTTTGACACCAAAAAGATAAAAAGCGAAATTTGTAAAAATCAGCTTGTGCCCTACCGAATGGCTATCGCCATTCTTCATCCGCACTACTCATATACTAAACGTTACCCAACATTTGAAAAAAGCATTCGTAATCATATTGACCTTAATCGGAATTTTAAGTTTTGGACAAGAAAATAAACTTGACCAAAATGAAAACGGATTGAACTCAATCGAGCCGACTGAATTATACAGCCTTTATGTAAGAGCATTAAACAGTCGTTTTGATTTGATTTTGGCGAGCGGATGGAATTACGTGGAAATGAGTGGTTATGGAAAAAGGATTGCGGAACTGAATGTGTCTGACCGATTTAAGTTTTTAACAAACGAAGAACTAATTGACTTATCAATTAAAAAGAGAAAACCGATTAGCATAATTCGTCTGAACCATAAAATAATTGAAAAAGATACAATTGACATAATTTTTGGAGACGTTTCTGTAACTGCGAAAAGAGGAATATTTTTTCAACGTGGAATACGATTTAAAAAAGCGGAATTTTCAGTTGGTTGTGGAGGAACGAATGGTTATCAACCTGATATTCGTTTTGTATTTGACCGAAAAGAAAATAAATGGAATTTAATAAAAAACCGATTTGTAACGAAAAATGAATAAAAAACGTTGGGTAACACCGTATAAAAATAATCGCGGTTTAGTGCTTAATCAAAGGTCGTTGCGTGTTTGTAACGTCTGATTTTCCTTCGGAAAATCCTCGCATACAAACCCGCAACTATTCTTATACATAAACGTTGGCAATAAGCAAAACTAAGAACTGTAACAAAATTCAAAAGCCATAGTCTTTAGATGAAACACTAACCAATGAAAAATACATTTTTAATAACACTTTTAATTTTCACACTTTTTGGATGCGACAAAAAAGTTAATGACTCGAATCGGAACATCATAACGTCTGATATTACAAATTTCTGGAAAGCATATGATGAAATCACTTCTACACAAGATTCTATTTTACAATATAAATATCTTGATAGTTTATACTTTCAAAAGGGAACAGTAGGTTTGGAAAGAATTAAGCAAGCAAGAAATTATATACCACAAGATTATATAAATTCAATAAATAATTATCCTAAATTTTGGAATTCTGTTCGTAAAAACACTCTTAAAACGGAAATGTATGTTTCTGAATTAGAAGAAGGTATAGAAAAAATGCGAAAGATTTATCCGGAGTTAAAACCTGCAAGAATTTATTTTACCATTGGAGCTTTAAGAACTAATGGAACTACCGTTGACAGTTTGGTTCTTATCGGAAGTGAATTAGCAATGTCAGATAAAAATACAATTGCATCTGAATTCCAAGGAGATTTAGGAAAAGGTAGGCGTAAATATTTTGACAGTAACCCAATAGATAATTTAGTCTTATTAAATGTTCACGAATATGTTCATACACAACAAAATAGACAAGTTGACAATTTACTATCCTACACTCTTCGTGAGGGAATAGCTGAATTTGTTTCTGTAATCGCAATGAATGTTTCATCTGCTGCACCTGCCATAGCTTATGGAAAACAAAATGAAAAGGTAAAAAAGAAATTTGAGGAAGAAATGTTTTATGGAAACAATGTTCATCATTGGCTTTGGAGTGATTTTTCAAATGAATTTAACACAAGAGATTTAGGTTATTATATAGGTTATTCAATCGCTGAAATAAATTACAATAAAGCAAAAGACAAACAGTCAGCAATAAAAGAAATGATTGAATTGGACTACACGAATGAAAGTCAAATTGAAGATTTTGTAAATAGAACTAATTTCTTTTCTAAACCACTCGACAAGCTTTATCAAATATTTGAGAGCAAACGTCCTACCGTTATAAGAATTAAGCAGTTTGAGAATAAAGCACAAAATGTTAATCCGAAAACTAATGAAATAACTGTTGAGTTCTCACAATCTTTAAATGGACATAATACAAGTGTAGATTTTGGAGATTTAGGACAGGCTGCATTCCCAAAAGGAACGTTGAATGGAAGGAATTGGGGAGAAGACAACATTTCTTGGACAATACCAGTAGATTTAGAGCCTAATAAAAAATATCAAATATTTATTACAAACAATTTTAGGACAGAAGAAAGTATCCCATTGAAACCATATTTAATAGAATTCAAAACATCGAAATAAAAAAGCCAGTTGCCAACAATGTATAAAAAACATAGGGCGTTTGTGCTAAAACGAAAGGTCTGTAAATATTAACAAAGTCCGCTAAATATAAAATTTGGCGTTTATAGAAGAAAAGATAAAAGCAAAATATTTATATTTAGCTAAGTAATAAACCGAAACGAAAGTGCTTTTCACCTGCCCTACGTTTCTTATACTGAACGTTGGCAACAAGCTGAAGAAACAGAATGAATAAACTAAAAACAGGAGAATTCTACGGAACACATTATCAAAAGTCAGCTTTTGAAAATTTAATAATTACCGATACTGAATACACACATAGTAAGGTTGATTGGCATTATCACGAAAATCCATATTTTACTTATTTACTTCAAGGTAAATTATTTGAATCTAACAAAAAAGAATCATACTATTTAGAGCCAGGAAACCTACTATTTCATAATTGGCAAGACTCACATTACAATATAAAACCTCCTGAATTTACAAGAGGATTTCACATTGAATTGAACGAGAATTGGTTTTCAAATTTCGATATTCAGATAACAGATTTTGAAGGAAGTATCAATTTAAAGAACCCAATTATAAAGAACTTGATGAACCATATATTTGTTGAGACTAAAATTAATGACCAATATTCAAATCTAAGTATTGAAAATAATTTGATTGATATATTCAACACTATAAAAGAATCAAAGAAAGGGAATTCAAAAAAACCAATTTGGGTAAAGCAACTAAAAGATTTATTGATTGAGGAAAAAATAGACTATTCTTTAAAAAGTTTAAGTTCTAAGTTAGAAATCCATCCAATACATTTATCGAGAGAGTTCAATAGGTATTTTGGAACAAGTCTTGGCAATTACATTCGATTGATTAAATTAAATAAAGCGTTTCATTTACTTGCCTCAAAAAAGTTTTCGATGACTGAAATTTGTTATCAATGTGGTTTTTATGACCAAAGCCATTTTATTTCAAATTTTAAACATATATATAATTCAACACCAACAAAATTTTTAAAAAATATTTCCTAATGTTAATTATATACAATTTTGGTAAATAGAATAATATCAACTTTGTAATTCATCAAAAATCAATTAAAAAATGAGAATTAAAAACTTGATATTAATAATTTCTACTCTTTTTTCATTTTCAGCCTATGCCCAAGATATGGCAGAATACACAAGTGGCTGGGAAGGAATTTTAGAAAATCCGAAAGTATTCAATCTAAAAGTTGAAATAGAAAATTTAGGGAAGGAAAATGCAAAATTTAAAATTTCTAACAACAAAAAAATTATTGATTACCCAATTATAGCAAAGAATAATAAACAGTTAGAAATTCCATTTGCAGAAAATTATTCTTTTAAAGGTATGTTATCTAAAAACGGTAAAGAAATTAACGGATTCATAAAGTCTGGAATACTTCTTTATCACTTAAAACTTACACAATCAGACAATAACTCTTTTTTAGGTACTTGGAATATATTAATGATAGATGAGTTAAAATCGTTAAATTTTTATTTAAGTGTTGAAAATGGAGAAGGAAATAAGTATGAAGCTTATCCAATTTTTGGAGATAACCGATTTACAGGAACTTGGTGTGACAATTTTCAAAAAGAAAATAATTTGATTTCTTTTATTGATTTTAAAACTGGATTACAGTTTAAAGGAAAGCTAGAAAAAAATAAAATTCAATTAAGCCTACTTTTAGGAGACAATTTACTTACGGAAATAGAACTAAAAAAATCTATAACCAATTGGGAAATTGGTGGTTTCAAAAATGACAACAACAACACTTCCATTCTAAAACTTACTGAAATGGAAAACCTTATTTCAAAGGATTCATTTCCTAATACACATTCTGTTGTGATTTCGAAAAAAGGAGAAATTATATATGAAAATTATTTTGATGGTTACAATGCAAATATTCCACACGATATGAAATCTGCTTCAAAAAGTATTTCATCCGCAATTGTTGGTATAGCTAAAGATAAGTCACTATTTAAAAATGTTGACCAATCTATTTTTGATTTTCTACCTGAAAAATATCAAACTTATAATGACAGTCTAAAAACGAAAATTAATATTCAGAGTCTTTTAACAATGAGTTCTGGAATAGATGCTATAGATTATGGCATCAATGCAAATCCAAAATCTTCTGCAACAGAAGATAATTACCAAAGAACACCTGATTGGATTGAAGCAATTCTAAAAGCTCCAATGATTCATAAGCCAAATACTAAGGCTAATTATGGTTCAGCAAACCCCGCTTTGCTAGGTGTTGCTATGGATTCAGTTGTTTCTGAACCTTTAGAATTGTTTATTGATAAGTTTTTATTTCAAAAATTGGAAATTTCAAATTACATCATTCAAACGGATTTAAGAGATAAACCATATTTCGGAGGTGGAATGTACCTCACTCCAAAAGATATGTTGAAATTTGGAGAACTTTATCTGAATAAAGGAAAATGGAAATCAAAACGTATTATATCTAAAAAATGGGTTAAAAACTCATTTAAAAACTATCGTAATTTAGAGAATGTGACTGATAAAAACGGTTATGGATATTTATGGTGGCATAATACTTATAACGCTAACGAAAAGAACATAAAATCTATTGAAGCAAGAGGAAATGGAGGACAATATATTTTTGTAATTCCTTGTTTACAAACAGTTGTTGTTATTACATCTGGAAATTACAGAAATGGAAAAACACAACAACCAGAAATGATTTTTGAAAAACATATTTTACCTTACCTTTAATATAGATAAAAGCCAGTTGCCAACAATGTATAAAAATAATAGCGGTTTAATCGCTAACACAAAAGACAGTAAATATAAAAAAGGTCTGTCTTTAACCTAAAAGTTAGTGCGTAAAAACCCGCTACTATTCTTATACTAGACCGTTAGCAGTAATAAAAAAATGAAAATGAAATTTATTCCGATACTAATTTTTTTAACAGGTTTTATTAGCTGTAAGTCAGATATTAAAGACAAAGGTGAATCTACTAGTTCAATTAAGGTCTTAAAAATAACTTCAGAACATAAATTCTGTACTTATTCCTCAGGTCAATCAATTGAAAAAATATACTCATTTAATTCTGAATCTTCAGCTAATGAGGAAGCACAATTAATCTTAAAGAATACAGGCTTACCTTCAAATTTCAAAATATTATCTGCTGATGTACCAAATGCAGCTGCATTAATATATTCAGAAGATGGTGGTCCTTTAGAAAGATATATTTTATACAATCCTGAATTTATGAAAAATGTTACTGATAAGAGCAATAATAAATGGGCTCAAATTAGTATTCTAGCCCACGAAATAGGACATCATTTGGCTGGACACACTCTTGTTAGTGAAAGCAGGAAAATTATGGAATTAGAAGCTGATAAGTATTCAGGCTTTATCCTACGAACGCTTGGAAGCACTTCTGATGATGCAATTGCAGCTATGGAAACAATTGGAAGTAATTTAGATTCTGAAACACATCCCAAGAAATCAACAAGAATAACAGCTATATTAACTGGTTGGAACGAAGCAGATGTGATGAAAACAACAAACAAAAAGGAAGTCGAGATTAAAAACATACCTATTAAACAAGAAGAAGATTTTTATATAATTAACATTTCAGCTATTAAGGAGAAAAAAGATGCCATCATAGAAAAGGATAAACTAATAGCTAAAGGTTATAAAGCTGGATATCTATGGATTCCTGATTATCCAACATCATTAAGCACAAATGAGTATTATTCGGTTTACATCGGCCCCTTTAACAGTCAATATGAGTGTGAAGTTGCTGTTGAGAATTATAGAATATCATTCCCGGAAAGTTATGGTTTAAGAATATCAGAGGGCAAACCTAAGCTAAGAATTGAGGGTATCGATAAAGTCAAGAAACATAAATAAAAACTACTGCTAACAAAGGTTGTATAGTGCATACCCTTTGGGATACGCAAAATACACAAGCCGTTAGCGAAAATTTAAAACCAATCGATATGAATAAAATAATACTTACTTCAATTAGCATAATTTTCGCTTTCAATTCAATTTTCGGGCAAACTAACGAAGACAAATATGATAATGACGTAAAATCAATAGACGCTATTATAAAGGCATATTATGAAGTAAGCTCAGGCTCAAGTCAGGACCCGTGGGAATTTGAAAGGGATAATTATATTCATTCTAAAAATGCTCATATAATCTTCTTAGACGAAAATGGGAAAGCTGAAACACTCACATTGGATGCACTTCATATTGAATCAGGTTTATCCGAGAGAACAGATTTCTATGAACAAGAACTAAAAAGAAAAGTCAGTCAATTTGGAAATATCGTTCAAGTTTGGAGCGTATTTGAAGTTAGAAACGAACCTGAAACTCCTACAAATTATAAAGGATTGAGTAGTATTCAACTTCATTATGGACAAGGCAGATGGTGGATAGATAGTTGGACTAGCCAAATGGAATCTAAAAAAAGTTCTGTAGTGACTGAATTTATGACTAATGAATAAAAAACTTTTGCTAACAACGTATATAAAACATAGCTATTATAGGCTTTTCCGAGAGGTCTGTGTTTATTTGCAATGACCACCAAATTTTTATATTTGGCTTTTAATATTGATAAGTTAAAAACAAAATATAAAAATTCGGCTCTGTGTTTATCCAAAAAGTAAGCGTCTTTTTACACGCTACGTTTCATACACAAGACCGTTAGCAACAAGCAAATCTAAATTGTGAAATATTATTTTGAAAATTTTGTAACAACATAATCCCCCCAGTTAGCAATAGATTTCAAAAGAGGAATTAGTGTTTTCCCAAATTCAGTTAAAGAATACTCCACTTTTAAAGGTGGCTTTTTAGAAAACACTTTTCTTTTAATAATCCCATCTTCTTGCAATGTCTTTAATTGTAGGCTGAGTGTTCTTTCCGTTACAGTTTGCATTCCTTTCCGAAGTTCATTATACCGCAACGGCTTTTCTATCAAATGAAATAATATTACCGTTTTCCACTTGCCTCCTATTAATGCCATTGTAACACTTGCAGAGCAAGGATATTCCTTTCCTTTTATTTGATGCATAATTCTTTATTTTCAATAAATTTTAAACTATCCTTTCTGACCGTTATTGTAAAGGATTAAAACTATACTTATTTTTGCAACTATACTAATTATAGTAACAAAAATAAAAAAAACATGAAAGCAATATTATTAGAAAAAACAGGCGGAGTCGAAAACTTTTTAATTAAAGACGTTAAAAAACCAGATACAAAGGAGAAAGAAGTACTTATTTCAGTAAAAGCAATAGGCATTAATCCTGTAGATTATAAAGCAAGAGCTATCGAAGACGTACTAAATTCACTAACTGGTGAGCAACGACCAGCTATTATAGGATGGGACGTCTCTGGAACTATTATTGCAATTGGAAATAATATAACAAAATTTAAAATTGGAGATAATGTATTCGGTATGATTAACTTTCCTGGAAGCGGTAATGCTTATGCAGAATTTGTGGCAGCTCCTGAAGATCATTTGGTTAAAATCCCAAAAAACATATCATTTGAAGAAGCTGCAGCTACTACTTTGGCCGCAGTTACTGCCTTACAGGCTTTAAAACCAAGAGTTAAAAAAAGTGATCGTGTTTTGATACATGCTGGTTCTGGTGGTGTAGGTCATTTTGCTATTCAAATTGCAAAATCATTAGGTGCTTATGTAATTACTACAAGTTCTGCTAAAAATAAAGATTTTGTACTATCACTAGGTGCTGATGAACATATAGACTACGGTTCACAAAAATTTGAAGAAATCCTTACAGATATAGATTTTGTATTGGATATGTTTAATGGAGACATTCTACTCAATTCAATAAAAATTACAAAAAATGGAGGTGTAATTATCTCATTGCCAACAGCTGACTTCTCTGATGAAGTTTTAAAATTAGCAAAAGAACGCAATGTTGATGTTTCATTCACGGTAGTACAATCTAATGGAGACGATATGAACACTCTTAAAAATATGTTGGAAAGTGGAACTCTAAAACCGCATATTTCTAAAACGTTTGCTTTTGAAAAGATGGGAGATGCTCACTTACAGCTTGAAAGTGGCAGAACTGTTGGAAAAGTAATCGTAACAATGAAATAAGAAAAGCCAGTTGCTAACAAAGTTTATAAGTAATGGCTGAGAAAGTGCAAACCTCAAAGTTTGCACTTTTTTTATACTTTTGAGATTAACAAAAAAGTAGAGCTTTTTAATCACCACTACTCATACACAAACCGTTGTAACCAATTTGAAAAAAAATGGAACAATTCTCGATTAATATTCTTTTTAATTCTAAAACTTAAACACAATGAAAAAGACTTTATTTTCTTTATTACTAATAATAAGCATATTAGTTTTTTTAAGCTCGAAAAAAAATGAAAATTATAATAATAGTGATAGTTTATCCAAAAAAATTGAAACAACTCTAAAAAATCATATTGAAGATGATGATTATCAAGGAGCTGTTCTTGTAGCAAAAGATGGAGAAATACTTTTTAACAAAGCTTATGGTTATTCAAACAGAGAAAATAAAATAAAAAACACTACAGAAACCCAATTTTTGATTGGTTCTCTAACAAAATCATTCGTAGCCGTCTCTGTATTACAATTAGTAGAAGATGGATTATTAGATTTAAACGAACCTATTAGGACATACATTCCTGAACTCAAAGAAGACCTAGGGAAAAATTTAACACTACATATTCTTCTAAAACATCAATCTGGATTTGTGCCACATTTAGAAAGAATCATTGACTTCGAGGATAAAGATGTAAGTTCTCAGGAAATTATTAAAATTATAAACACTTCTTCGCTCTCATTCACACCTGCATCTGAATATCAGTATTCTAATCTTAATTATACACTATCAGCAATTGCAATCGAAAAGGTTACAGGTAAATCATATGCCCAAGTTCTTCAAGAAAGAACCTTCAAACCACTAGAAATGAATCATTCTGGAGTTGAGAGAAAACACAATCAACCTAAAAACAGAGCAAAAGGTTATCGTAAAACAACTTTTGGAATTAAAAATGATGAAAATATAGTTTCTTATGCCTTAGGCTCAGGAGATATATACTCAACTGTTGAAGATTTATATAAGTGGGATCAAGCCTTATACAACAATACTCTATTATCCGAAAAAAGTATTTCTCTACTTTTTGATGGAGAAAATTCTGAATTTGGTAATTATAGTTATGGTTTTCGCATTACAGAATATCAAAGAGGAAAAGGCAATAAGAATGGTACTTTAATGAGACACGGAGGAACTATGAATGGTTTTATGTCTAATCTACACAGATATTCTGATGATAGATTAACTGTTATCATATTAGGTAATATGAGAACTTTTCCTATTAGAAAAATGACACGTGAATTAAAAGAAATAGTATTGGATTTAAAACCTGATGATAGATTTAATTCGAAACTTGAATAATAAAACTGGTTACAACACCGTGTATAATTAATTGCTGGTTCTCGGTTACTTACGAAAATCCTCGCGGATTTTCTATCTGGTGTTTATTTGCAAAATTAGGTGATTAAACACGCCACTAATCTTATACATAAACGTTAGCCTTCATTATAATGAACCAACAAGCTAGGATTAAATTCTTTCGAATAATGTTGATTGAAAATAAATTCAGTTTATATGAATCTGAATAAATTTTAATGAATATGCAATCAATTTTGAGGTATTTTATACATCTTGATGTTTTGAGATTTACCATTGTGGTATAGTTCGGTAATGTAGATACCCTCCGATAATCCAATTTCACCTATATAAAATTGTTTCGCTGTTCCCATGTATTGAGTTAGTATTTGCCTACCTTGAATGTCATACAATATCAATTTTACTGGACCCATAATGGAGCCGCCCACATAAATGTTATTGTTAAACGGATTTGGATAAAGTACCAAGTCCATATCTGCTACTTGGTCGTCATTGCCAAGATTAACGGTATTATTATACAATAAAATAACATCCTCCGACTCATCAATCATAGAAATGTCCATGGCTCCGTCATTATTTCGATCGTGGATTGTGGCGCATGCAGCCATCCCTTGAGGCACAGTAGGATAAATTCTTGGATTCACAAAAAACCCTGAGCCGTCATTTTCCATTAGCACATAATTGGATTCACTTACATTACTAGAAATAAAGTCCAGATCACCATCTCCGTCAATATCACCCAGATCGATGGCTACTGGGAAATCACCAACAATATATTGTGCGTCAAATTGCAGTCCACCCGAACCATCCGTCCTAACTATTGAAATGTCGTCGGTAAACCTGTTTGCAATCGCAATATCCACAAAACCATCACCATTTACATCTCCAATTGCCATCTTCCAAGGACCAGTACCCACAGAGACCGAATCGAATACCGTAAAGTTTCCTGTTCCATCGTTCAATAAACTCACCACATTATTACTATCATGAGTTGCAACAAGTAGATCCACATAGCCATCACCATTGAGATCTGTTGCAGCTATGGAAGTTTCACCAGCAAACCCCGAATCGATATTTATCGCCGGCTCAAAAAGTCCTGTTCCATCATTCATGAGAATAGATATCGTACTTGCGTAACGGTTGGCTGTAGCGATATCCTCCCAGCCATCCCCGTTGAAGTCAGCAACAGTTAGCCCCCGAACCCCTTCACCGGTTTGATAGTTGAATTCACTTCCAAAAATAGTTGTGGCATCTCCAAACAGTACGTTCACTTGATCTGCATATGTACTACCTATGGCTATATCAATCAAACCATCATGATTAAAATCAGCTCCTGCATTCGTACTGGGTCCTTGGCCTGGGGGTAATTCAAAAATTATAAATGGTTCATAATCATTAGAGCCATCACTGAGTAATACGCGTATGTCGTCTGAATCTTCGGTAATGACTACCAGGTCAGAAAATTCATCATCATTGACATCACCGGCATAGGCCCCATAGCATGTTATATGACCTTCCCCTGGCTCTCTCATATCGATCTGCCCTACGAGCTCTAGATCGAGTGAAGCTGGTAATGATTTTGTCCAATAGCTGAAGCCATATCCATTTGTAAGTGGCATACCTGCCATATTCTGAACACCGCTTGATAATCCTACTCTAATCGATTCACCATAGAAAAAGTCTCTAATAGGTGTGAATTTGACTACAGTTGAGTTAGCTGTAAAACTATAAATGCCATCCATGGGACCCGACCATCGCCCGTAAACCTGAAACGTATTAGGCGTAATCGTTGCCTCATTGAGAGGTTGATCGAAGGTGATAAGGATTGGATCGCTCGGAGCCATTATCAAAGATTGAGAAACGGGACTTGTCTCAATTACTTGGGGTGACTGCGAAAAAACATTAGCAACGATTAAAACAAAACAAGCAGAGGATCGTGTATAATTCATAACAAGTAAATTATTAGTTAATTTAGAATAAATATGAAAAAAGTAATAGTTTGAGGCAGCCAAATTGTAAAGCCAATCATCGATTAAATTCTCTATAACTATCTGTTTTAAAGATAGTTAAATTAAAACAATATAAAAAACGCCAATTTTTTAAATCCTCTATTGAATATTTATCAACAGTAACAATAAATAACGAAAGGCTAACAACGTATATAATTAATGTCTTATGACAGTGAATAAGAAGACGATCTCGATAAAATTCTTAACTTAGTGTTTCGGATAGTTCCGAACAAGCGGCTTTGCCGATGCGTCCGACGTTCACAGCCGACAAGCACGCCGTAGACGTCACTAATCATATACAAAACCGTTGTAGTGCATTTGAAATCATCATCAATCAATGAAAAAATATTTACCAATAATTCTAGTTTTATCCATTATCAAATTAATAATTCAATGGTTTGGAAATCGGAATTATGGCTTCCATCGTGATGAATTACTTCATTTATCAGTAAGTGAACATTTTGATTGGGGATTTATGGAGTTCCCTCCTTTTATTGCTCTTCTCGGAAAGTTATCTTATTGGTTTTTTGATTATTCACTTTTAGGAGTTAGGCTTTTTCCAACATTAGCAGGTATTGGAATTCTAATCCTATGTTGTTTTATAGCAAAAGAACTTGGCGGAAAATCAAAGGCTGTTTTACTATCTGGAATATGTATACTAGCATTTCTACCCTTTTACCGAAATCATACTTTATTCCAACCTGTTGCATTCGACCAATTATTCTGGACATTAGGATTTTATTTCATAATCAAGTTTATAAACTCACAAAACAAAAAGTTTTTAATTTTATTGGGAATTACTTTAGGATTAGGTTTAATGAACAAGTACACAATACTAGTATGGGCTTTTGGGCTTTTTATTGGTCTATTTTTCTACAAAAAAGGAACTATTTATAAAAATAAATGGCTGTACATTTCTGCGTCTATTTCACTAATTATTTTTCTGCCAAATATTATCTGGCAAACGCAAAATGACTTTCCCCTTTTAAAACATTTACAGGCTTTAAACGAAAATCAACTAAATGGCACAAATCCAATGGACTTTGGTTTAGAACAGTTAAACTTTCCTTTTACTTTAATTGTCAGTATTTTTGGATTAATATCACTTTTGGTTTGGGGTAAACTAAAAAAGTATCGCGTAATTGGAATAGCAACTATTATTATTTTTAGTACAATGTGGCTCTTAAATTCAAAAGCCTATTATGTGTTTGCTATTTATCCAGTTTTATTTGCAAGTGGTTCAGTTGTATTAGAATCATTACTTAAGAAAAAGCCAATTTTAATTTATGTCGTTGCTACCATTGTTTTAATTCCATCAATTTATTTTATTCCTGAACTTACACCAATTTTACCAATTGAAAAATATGTTGAATATGCCGATTTAAAAGAAGAAAATGGCCGAATAGAGCTAACTGGAGATTATGCCGATATGTTTGGATGGGAAGAACAAGTGAAATTAGTGGATAGTGTTTATAAAACATTGACACCTAAAGAGAAAGAGAACTGTGTCCTTTGGGCAGAAAATTATGGAGAGGCAGGAGCTCTGAAAATATTAGGAAAAAAGTATAATCTTCCAAATCCAATTAGCAGACACGGAAGTTTTTGGCAATGGGGTTTTGATAATAAAGAGGCAACTGTTTGGATAAGTTTGGGAAATGAAAAACCATCTGTAGAATATGTTTTTGAGAATGTAGAATTAGTAAAAATGATAACTCATAAATATGCCATTGGTGAAGAAAACGGAATACCATTGTACATCTGTAGAAATCCTAAAGTTGATATAGAAAAATGGTGGGAAGACTATGAAGAACATATATTTGACTGAAAGAAAAACGTACTACAACAACGTGTATAATTAATTGCTCGTTCTGTGTGTACTCGGAAAATCCTACGGATTTTCCTCTGGTTCGTTTTCTTTTACTAATTTAGACCTAGCCAACGCAACTAACCATACACGAACACGCTGGCAAGCATTAAAACCTTTAATTTGAAAAAACCAAATTTTAAAATAATATTTTTTCTCATAGTGTGCATAAGTTTCTCCAATGGTTATTCTCAAATTGATTCTTTAAAAAACACCTGGAAAGATGAAAAAAAATCTGACTCTATTAGATTCAATGCTTTAGAAGAATATTACGAAATTAACAATCAAATAAAACCAGATTCTACACTTGTAGCTCTTGATTATCACTATGAATTAGCAAATGAAAAAAACGCAACGTTACAACTGTATCGTGCAACTAAAAGAAAGGGAAATATACATAGACTAAAAGGAAACTATGATATTGCTATGGAAGCTTACACCGAAGCTGAAAACTTAGCTAAACGACTAAATGATCCAATTTTACAAGCTAAAATAATGGGTAATATGGGAAATATTTTTGTTTACAGACAAAATTATAAACAAGCAACAGAACATTTTTCCAAGGCATTAAAGATATACCAAGAATTAAATAACTCGGATGGAGAATCTCATATGTTAACTAGCTTAGGGAGTGTCTTTCTAACCATTAACAATTATGATATAGCATTAGAGTATTATGAAAAAGCGCTTTCTATTTTAAATAAAAGAGGGTTTGAAGATAGAAGTACTGCTATCATATTTATTAACATGGGCTGGACTAATTTTGAAAATGGGCTGTACCTAGACGCTAAGACCGATTATGAAAAAGGCCTAAAAATACTTCAAGTAAAAAACGAACAATTTTTTATTGCTGATTGTTATGCTGTGCTTGCTAGTATATACCTTAAACTAAATCAACTGGAAAAAGCGAATGACTATGCTAATAAAAACCTAGCCCTAAATAAAGAACTTGATATAAAAAGTGGAATTATTAATGCTGAAATTACTATTGCGAAAATTTATTTTGAAACAGATGTAGATGAAGCATTAAAGAGAGGGGAGTCAATATTAGTAAATCTTCCTTCAGACACCTTTAAAGAATTTAACAGAGATTTATATGAGCTCCTATATAAGTGTTACAAATCTCAAAGCAAGTTTGATTTATCACTTAATATGTATGAAAAATACACTGTTTACAGGGATAGTATTCAACAAGAAAAAAATAATTTTGCTGTAGTAAGTGAAGCGGTGAAAAATGACTTTGAACTTAAAGTTTATGAAAATAAACTTGAAAATGAAAATGAAAAAGCAGTACTCAAAGTCTCACAACTTAAAAGAACGTTTGTTATACTAATAACTTCTTCCCTATTAATTTTTTGTATCGTATTCTATTTTAAATCTAAAATCAAAAAAAATCAAGCAAAACGAGAATTACTATTAAATGAAATAGAGAAGCTTAAAAACAATGCAAATAAGGGATTAATAGTAGATTCTAATAAGTTTGAATTGGTTAGAGAAAAAATTGAGCATGCTATTAACAGAAAATTAAATGAAACCGATTGGACAGTATTAAATGTATTATTGGAAAATCCCGTAATTACCAATAAAGAAATCGCTGAGAAAGTTTTTATGAGTGTGGATGGAATTGGTTCTTCGCTTCGCAGGATGTATGAGTATTTCAATATTAAAGAATCTAAATACAAAAAGATTTCATTGTTGTTAGAAGGAATTAAAATTTCAAATAATTCAAGTACGGCTACTTAAATTTCATAATTATCATTGTTTTTATCGGTTTTATCGGTTTTTCACACTCAGGCGTGAATTCTATTTTTGTCAATTTTCTCATTTTTGCAGCTAATAAAAAAAATGTCATGAAAAAAATTATTTTATCAATCGCAATACTAACATTGGGATTAACAGGCTATAGTCAAGTACAAATAGGTAATGACATAGATGGAGAAAATACAGATGACTTGTCGGGTCATACAGTAGCTACCTCCGCAAATGGTAACATCGTAGCTATTGGTGCTATTGAAAATGATGATGGTGGTAATAGATCCGGTCATGTAAGAGTATATGAAAATGTAGACGGTACGTGGACAAAAATAGGTGAAGATATTGCCGGAGAGGCCCCAAACGATCGGTCAGGATGGTCATTGGCACTATCTGCAGATGGTAGTATCGTTGCCATTGGTTCTGATTTGAATAATTCCTGGAGGGGTCAAGTGGAGATATATGAAAATATATCTGGTACGTGGACACAAATAGGTGAAGATATTGAAGGCGAAAATTTTCAAGATTTATCAGCTACTAGTATATCATTATCAAACGATGGCAGTATAATAGCTATAGGAGCGCCGCGTGGCGATGGAAATAGTGAGAATACTGGATATGTTAAAGTTTTTGAAAATGTAGGTGGGGCTTGGATAAAAATAGGTCAAGATATTGAAGGGGAACAGGAACAAGAGCAACTAGGTAATTCAGTAGCATTAAATGGGGAGGGAAATATAGTAGCCATAGGAGCCAAGCAAAATGATGAGAATGGCACAAATACAGGTGAGGTTAAAATATATGAAAATATAGGTGGGACATGGACACAGTTGGGTGGAGATATTAATGGTGAGACGGAATTTGAGAGTTCAGGTTTTAGAGTTGCATTGTCTGAAGTTGGAAATATAGTGGCAATAAGTGCATTGGGCGACAATGCTAATGGACAAAATTCGGGACAGGTACGAATTTTTGAAAATATAGGAGGCGTCTGGACACAAATAGGTGAAGATATAAATGGGGAAGCGAGTGAAGATTATTCTGGCTGGTCGTTAGCGCTGTCCGCAAGCGGAAATATTATTGCTATTGGCGCTGTATGGAATGATGGCAATGGATTTAATTCGGGCCATGTTAGAATTTTTCAAAATTTAGGTGGAGTTTGGACACAAATGGGCGAAGATATTAACGGAGAGGCTGCTTCTGATGAATCAGGCTATTCGGTAGATATTTCGGCTGATGGAAGTATTGTGGCTATTGGCGGCAAATCTAATGATGGTAATGGTAACTTTTCAGGTCATGTAAGGGTATTCGACTTATCAACAGTGTTATCAATTCCTACAATTGATTTAGAATCCTCCATAAGTTTATATCCAAATCCATCAAATGATTTTATAAATATAAGTTCAAATAAAGATCAGCTTTTAAAAATAGAACTTTATAATATGACCGGTAGTCTAATTTTTAAAACGGATTTGAATGCTGATATATACTCTCTTAATATTGCCAATTATCAGTCTGGAATCTATCTCCTGAGAGTTTTCGGTCAATATAATGACATCATCAATACAAAGATTGTTAAAGAATAACGTTTGCTAACAAAGTGCATAAGTAATAGCGGCTGAGGTATACCTCAAGTCGCTATTCTTTTTTATTTTATAAATTTCTTTCCGAACAAGTAGTGTGCTAAAACTCGCTACTACTAATACACAAATACTACGTTGGCGTTAATTAAATCAGAACCTTTTACACAAACTTAAACATACGTATTTGTATGATTTTAATTCTTAAAAGATACATATAAGTATTCTTTTATTTGTTTTTTTATATGTATTTGTATACTTTTGGTTTAATTTATATACTTATATGTATAAAAATATTAACAAATGAGAAACAAGAAAAAACTGCTCATAGAACAACTGGACCAAAAATTAGGGAATTTTAAAGATGCAGGTATGGTCCTGGTCCCTCAAAAAGGATGGGTAAATACTATTAGAACCACTCTTAATATGACGAGGGACCAATTAGGGGCCAAACTTAACTTAACTAAAGGAGCAATACAAAAAATCGAGGAACGTGAAGCTACAGGTCAGATAACCATCAATAAATTAAAGGATGTTGGTAATGCTTTGAATATGAAATTTGTCTATGGTTTTATTCCAAAAGATGGGACCATTGACAGCCTAGTAAACTTAAAGGCTGAAAAACTGGCCCGAAAAATAGTTTTAAGAACCAACCAAAATATGAAATTAGAGGACCAAGGAATTGGAGATGAAAAGATAGCTAAAACCATAAAGGAACTTGCTAATGAAATAAAAGGAGAGATGAAAAAATCATTATGGGATTAGAATTCGATTATAAAGATGGACAAACACCTTTAGATGAAGAAGAAAAGGAAGGTCTTAAAATAAAGTCTATTACTACTCAAGGAGAACTGGATGAATTTGAGCAATTGAACATTGAAAAAGCAGTCGAATGGACTATTCATACAAAATTCAAACTTGAAAAAATGTTAATGGAAAAGTTTGTAAAAGACTTACATAAAAGAATGTATGGTGATGTATGGAAATGGGCAGGCGAATTTAGAAAGACCGAAAAAAACATTGGAATTCCGTGGACGCAAATTGGGATTGAATTAAAAAATTTATTGGACGACACTAAATATTGGATAGAAAACAAAACTTTTTCACCTGAAGAAATAGCTATAAGATTTAAACATCGCATCGTATCCATTCATTGTTTTCCTAATGGAAATGGAAGACACTCTAGAATGATGGCTGACATTATTATGGAATCAATATTTGGGAATAAAATATTTTCATGGCATCAATCAAATATGGTTAAAGCTAACGAAACAAGAAGTAAATATATAAAATCATTAAGAGAAGCTGATAATGGCAATTTCAAACAGTTAATTGAATTTGCAAAAAACTAATGCCAACACTGTATATAATTTATTGCCAGTTCTAGCCTACTTACGAAAATCCTCGCGGATTTTCTATTCGGTTTGTATTTGCTAAATTAGGTGCTTAAACACGCCAATAACCGTACAAAATCACGTTACAGCAAGCAAGACAATCCGTATATAGAAATGAAAAAAATAATTATAACGTTAATCTTAAATATTTTTGTTAATACAATTTATTGTCAGACTAATGATTCTACCTTAATAAAATTGACTGAAGAACTTGAAAAAATATACGCAAGAGAATATATTAATGGATTCTCTGTGGCTATTGTAAATCAAGATGGCATTCTGTACGAAAAAGGGTTTGGATATTCTAACATTAAAACAAACAAGAAATACACTAATAATACAGTTCAAAACATTGCTTCTATTTCCAAAACTTTTATTGGCATTGCATTACTTAAAGCTCAAGAGCTTGGAAAACTTAACTTAGACGACCCTATAAACAAACACTTGCCATTCGAAGTAAGTAATCCACATTTCCCTAATGAACAAATTACAATACGACAATTGGCAACTCACACATCTAGTATTAAAGACCCTTCTAGATATGAGAAGAATGGATATATTTTAAAAGAAGCAGAGAATAAGGAAGCTAAAGTAAATAGCAATTTTCGTTTACCTAATGAAAAAATGGTCCTAGATGAATTTTTAAAGAATATTTTAAGTGAAGATGGAAAATGGCATAAGAAAAATAATTTTTTAAAGACAAAGCCGGGAGCAATATTTGAGTATTCAAATGTTGTCGCGGGATTAGCCGCCTTGGTAATAGAAAAGGCAACCAATCAATCATTTAACGAATTTACTAACGAGCATATTCTTACACCTTTAGGAATGTCCAATTCTGGTTGGTCATTTACTGAAGTAGATTTTTCAAAACATTCTAAATTATACAAAGACAAAGAAACCGAATTAGCTTTTTATCAATTGGTTAATTATCCTGATGGTGGTTTAATTACTTCTTCTACTGATTTAGGGAAATACTTAACCGAACTAATTGCAGGTAATAATGGTAATGGTAGCATCTTAAATAAGCAAAGTTATAAGGAACTATTTAGACCACAACTGACTGATAAAAATTATAATGAAAGAAATGAAAGTGCTTATAATGACGAATATAATATGGGTATTTTTATGGGTATTTCAGCGCAAGGACAAATAGGTCATACTGGTGGAGACCCAGGAGTCGCAACCCATATGTTTTTCAACACTGAAACTAAAATTGGAAAACTTTTGATTGTCAATACCGACCTTAAAAAAGAAGGAATAAAGGAATTTATAGACATCTGGAAAAAATTAGAAGAATATGAAACTAAATTATAAGTCAGCTGGTAACAATGGCTATAATTAATACGGGTTTTGTGCTTAATCCAAAGTTTAGTGCTTTTAACCAAGTCCGCCAAATCTTTTGATTTGGCTTTATAAATGAAAAAACAAAACAAAAATAAAAAGATTTGGCTAAGTGCTTAATCGAAAGGACAGTTCCTTTTGATCCCGCACTAACCATAGCCTAGACGTTGGCATTCATTAGGTATGGTAAAGGGACATAGTTTACATTTTTTAGGTAGTAATTTGAGATAAAAATCAAATTACTATACCTTGGAAAAAATCCACTTTTATACCAAAAAAACCCAGTGTGAGAATCACTCGATTATAAAATAGAATTAATAATTTAATTTTTTACACAAAACCCATTATTCATGGAAGAACTTAACATAACAACTCCCGCTCTATTATTTTCAGCAATATCTTTAATTATGTTAGCTTACACTAATAGATTTTTGGCTTATGCAGCTATTATACGGAACTTGCATGATAAGTATCAAAAGGAAAAGGATTCTGTCTTAATAGCTCAAATTAAAAATATTAAACACCGCTTATATCTAACCCGCTCTATGCAGATTTTTGGTATTACCAGTTTGCTATTTTGTGTACTTACTATGTTCTTAATTTTCATACAGCAGCATACTATTGCTGTTTGGATATTTGGTTTAGCGCTTCTGTTATTAATACTTTCTTTGGCTTTTTTAATTTGGGAAATTCAAATTTCAGTTAAAGCTTTAGAGCACCATATTAATGATATTGAGAAAAAATAAGTCAGAAAACCAAGGCTAACTGAAACCACTGGTCATCGAATTAAAGTTATGGCATTTAACGATATTAAAAAATAGATACAAGACATAGATCCAATAGAAAAATGCATTGGATGGATAGTTCGTGTTATAAAAGCGAATGATATAAAAGAAGAAATAACGAAATGCTAACACTATGTATAGTGCATAGCACCCTTTGGGATACTTCGACACCATACATTAAACGTTGTGCAACATTTAGACCAACCATTATCGAAGAATAAATGGATCTGATTAGATGTCACTTTTAAAATAAAATGTAACATTCTTTGATTACCGCATCTAAAAGGAAATCAAAACTTAAAAACAATGAAAAATTTTATTTTATTGTGTGTCTTATTCGTATTTTCTTCATCAATTTATGCAAAGAATGAAGGTCAACCTATCAGTGTAGAAGTTACAGGAAAAGATAAACCTATAGCATTAATTCCTGGCTTTACAGTTCCTAGAGACATTTGGAATCCACTAGTAAAAGAATTGGAAAAGAATTATGAATGTCACATAGTAACTTTAGCTGGTTTTGGAAAAAAAGAACCAATCGAATTCCCTTGGTTACCTAAAGTCAACGAGTCTCTAAAAAACTATATCTTAAAAAACGATTTACAAAATGCTACCATAATTGGACCTAGTTTGGGCGGAACAATTGCCACTTGGCTTGCTGCAAAAAACGATTTAAAACTTTCTAAAATCATACTAATTGATGCGCTTACTGCTTCTGGTGCATTGATGATTCCTAATTTCAACCCTGAAAACTTGATTTATGAAAGTCCATATAACAATCAACAACTAGCAATAAATGATGTAGCCTTTGAGCAAACTGCTCCAGCAATGGCGAAAAGTATGAGCCTTAAAGAATCAGCTCAAGAAAAAATTAAAACTGGATACTCGAATCTGACCGAAAAACTTATGTTTATGGATATACAGATTACCTTAAATTAGATCTTAGAGAAAATTTAAAAAAACATTTCGATTCCGGTTACAATAATTGCAGCGTCACAACCATATGGTGAAGAAATTGTTAAGCAAACTTATAAAAATCAATATGCAAATTTAAAAGATTACAATTTTATTATAGCGGAAGATAGTTCCCATTTTATAATGTTTGACAAGCCTGAATGGTTTTTAAAACAAATACAAACGATATTATCATCTAAATGACGATTACAGAACAAGAATTTACTAACATTTATAATTTACACGCTTCTAAAGTCCACAGGTTATGTTTAGGATATGCATCAGGAAATAATGAGCTTGCAAAAGAATGGCATCAGGAAACTTTTATAAAGGTTTGGAAACATAGAAACTCATTTAAAGGAAAATCGTCTATTGACACTTGGATTTATAGAATTGCAGTAAATGTTTGTTTAGGAGATTTACGTAAACCAATAAAAAACATCACTATTAATGAAGACTTATTGTCAAATAGCATCTATGATGATAACAAAAACGATGATGAAAAAAAAATCAAATGAAGTAAAAAAGGGTGCAAAAAATCAACATTTAGGTAGAAAAAGCTAACGCGCAAACAGCACATTTGTTTTTTCCAGCCACATAAGCCAACGCTTAAAAAACAAAAGAGCTGTTTCTTGCCGACGCTCGCATCATCATAAAATTTTTGAGACGGTATTCTGGAAAGATAATTCCTTATTTGCAGTTATAATTTCATTGAAAAATCAAATCTTTTCAACCAAAATACGGTCACAAATGGATTTGCCCAAAACCACATCTTTAAAACCTTCATAGGCCACCGTAAAACTTCCATCAAAAGGTTCAATATGAGTAACCGTAATTTTTGTGGTGAGTTGGATTGATTTGTTATTAAGGAACAGTAAAAAATCTGTTGAGCTATCTCGCAATGCTTTTACAATAACCGTTGATTGCGAAGATATTTGAGAAAGCCGTTTGTAGTTTGGCTTATTGAAATTTCCATTCTTATCAGGTATGGGAGAACCGTGTGGGTCTGTTGTCGGAAATCCCATCAATTCATCCATTCGGTCAAAGAACTTATCTGTCTTTATATGTTCCAGCTCTTCCGCAATTTCGTGAACCTCTTCCCAACCAAATTTCATTATCTGCAATAAAAACATTTCAGACAATCGGTGCTTCCTGATTATTTCAGCAGCTCGTTGTTTGCCCTTTTCAGTTATTTTTATGGGTTTATATTTCTTTGAAATTACAATTCCTTCAGTCTGTAATTTTTTTATCATATCGTTGGCAGTTGGTTTACTTACCTGCAATTCTTCCCCTAATTCAGATAATGATATATCCTCGTTCTTTTGATGTAGATAGAGCAACGCCTTAATATAATTCTCTTTAATATCTGAAGCCATAGAATGTTTTTCAACAAAAATATAAATTATTACCGAATTATTTTGTTAGACCACTCTAACTTATTATTTTTGCAATTCTAATTAAGAGATTGAAATCTATGAAACATCTATTAACTTTTTTATGCTTATTTGCCATTAGCATTGCGGTGGCTCAAGACAAAGAGGCTACCATTTCTGGAACAATAACCTCAAACGGAAACCCTGTGCCTTTTGCGAGTGTTTATGTTAAAGGTGGTACTCAAGGCACCGATACTGATATTGACGGTAACTATTCATTGAGTATTCTTTCGGGAGATAATACAATTATTGCGCAACTTCAAGGATATCGCTCATTATCCAAAAAAATAACAATAGCAGAAGGAGATACACAAAAACTTGATTTTGCTTTAACAGAAGATGGGTTAGGTCTTGAACAAGTTGTGGTAAGCGCTACAAGAAATCGTATCAGCAAGAAAGAAGCACCAGTAATAGTGAATGTTTTAAGCCCAAAGTTGTTCAAGGCAACACAATCCATCTCATTGGCAGATGGACTGAATTACCAACCTGGTGTACGGGTGGAAACCAACTGCCAAAACTGCGGTTTCACACAAGTACGCCTAAATGGTTTAGAAGGGCAATACACCCAGATTTTGGTTAACAGCCGTCCTGTCTTTAGCGCTCTCAATGGCGTTTATGGATTGGAACAGATTCCCATAAGTATTATAGACCGCGTGGAAGTAGTTAGAAGTGGTGGTTCTGCACTTTTTGGTTCCAACGCCATTGCAGGAACTATAAATGTAATTACCAAAGAACCTGTAAACAACAGTTGGGAAATAAGTTCTAATTTTGGGATTATCGGGGGTACAACATTAGACCGTAACGTAAACTTAAACGCCTCAATAGTAAGTGAGGATTTAACTAGTGGTATAACCGTATATGGTATATTCCGTGACCGTGATGCTTTTGATGCCAACGATGATGGTTTCACCGAGATTACAAAATTAAATAATAACTCATTAGGCGCAAAAGTATTTTTGCGACCCAACGATAATAGTCGTATAGGTTTAGATTTTACTGGAATTAGAGAGTATAGACGTGGTGGAGACCGCCTTGACCTTGCGCCACAATTTACTGATATTACTGAAGAACTTGACCACAACACCATTTTTACAGGTGTGGATTATGAATTGTTTGACGATGCCCGTAAAAACTCTGGTACTGCTTATGTCTCTTTACAGCATACAGACCGCGATAGTTATTATGGTGGTTTAGGAGGTGGACGGACAGCGGCAGATTCAACCTTAGCCAATAATGCCTTTGGAAAAACAAGAGATGTAGCATTCGTCGCAGGTACAAAATATACACATAATTTTAAACAGGATGTCATAACAACAGGTTTGGAATACCAACTGAATGATACCGATGATGCCATACCGGGCTATAATAAACTGGTTGACCAAGAGGTAAATAGCATAGGGCTTTATGCACAATATGAATGGAAACCTTCTGAAAAATTTACGGCATTAATTGGTGCTCGTATTGACCACGTTAATGTAGATGGTTTATATAGAATACAAAATATTGAGCGGTTATATAATGTAAGTGAAACGGTACTTAATCCGAGATTGACTGTTTTATATAACATTAATGATGCCTTGCAGTTTAGGGGTGGCTATGCCCGTGGATTCAGAGCACCGCAAGCTTTCAATGAAGATTTACATATTTCATCGGTAGGTGGGGAACAACGTTTTGTCATTCTTTCCGATAATCTTGAAAGTGAATTTTCAAACGCCTTTACCGCATCTTTAAATTACACAAAAGATTTCAACAAAACCCAAACCAATTTTTTGGTAGAAGGTTTTTATACCACCTTGGAAAACCCATTTACCATTGTAAGTACGGGAACATCTTTACCTAACGGTTCAATTCTTGAAGAAACAAGAAACGGGTCTGGTGCATATGTGGCAGGTGCAAACTTGGAATTGAGCGTATCGCCAAGCTCAGATTTTTTATTCCAAGCTGGCGCAACTTTTCAACGTTCTATATTTAAAGAAGACCAAGTACTGTTTGAAGCAGATGATAGTGTGCCTGGCGAAGAAGACGTAATACTAGAGAAATTTGTGAGAGCGCCAAACATTTACGGTTTCTTAAATGTCAATTGGACAGCCTCTGAAGCATTCAAGTTTGATGTAACAGGAAGCTATACTGGCTCAATGATTGCACCTAGAGTAATTAGTGACTCTGGTTTTATCGATTTAGTAGATACCGAAGCATTTTTAGATATGACAACAAAAATAACCTATCACTTTGATTTGAAAGAGACATTTCACGTTGAGCTAAGTGGTGGTGTTCAAAATTTATTTGATAGTTATCAAGACGATTTTGATAGTGGCGCCTTGCGTGATTCAGACTTCATTTATGGTCCTAACCGTCCAAGAACGTTCTTTATTGGATTGAAGTTTGGAGATTTTTAAATTACAGATATTCTTTAAAATGAAAGCGATTTTTTTATTTGTGTTAGTTAGTTTTCTATGGATGCCGAGAGCTTATTCCCAAAGTGAAGGCATCCAATGGAAATCTTGGGTCGAACTTGAACAAAATCTCGCCGAAAACCCAAAACCGGTTTTTATCTTCTTTCACGCAAAATGGTGCGCCTATTGCAAAAAAATAGAACGCGAAATCTTTACAAAGCCAGAAATAATAAAAAAAATAAACGCTGACTACTATGCCGTGGAAATGGACGTTGAGTGCACCGACACCATCACCTTTGAAGGCGTACAGTTTAAAAATAAACAAGCACTTAAAAAGCGTAACGGAATTCACGAAATACCCTTATTATTGGCTTCACGGGAAGAATTTCCGTTTTCGCTTCCAGCAACGGTCATACTCAATAAAGATTTTACACTAAAAGAACGCCTATTTGAGTATTACACCTCGAAGCAATTGATGAATTTTCTTAAATAAAAAATTTACGCTATTTTAAAGCACACGAAATTAATTGTAACAATTGTGAGATGTTTCCATACAAAACCAACGCTAAAAACCGTACACATTTACAGTCAAGCCAGCCAACGCGCCACCAAAACTGTAAAAGAGTATGCCTTGCCAACGCACACATTTGAACTAAGTTGAAACGATTGAAAACCAAGCAGAACGCAAAAGCACTATGCACAACAAAGTATAAAAATAATAGTGCGATTTTGGCTTAATTAAATCGTCGTTTTATGTCTGCAAGGTCGCCCTTTTTTTGTTTTAGCTTTTAATTGATGTAATTTGTAAAACCAATAAAACAAAAAAAAGGCTTGTTGCTCAACCGAATGGAAACAGCTTACCTTCTGCCCTACTATTCTTATGCATAACCGTTAGCACCAATTACTGAAAAATTTTCCTGCCACGAGTAAATAAATTGTCTGATTAAAAAAAAACGGTGATGGGTGTAATAATTTTTGATTTTGACCACTAACTAAGTAAATCAATTAAAACAAGGTTATGAAAACAAAAAATCAAAATAGAAGCATTTCAATTCTTCAAGTATCTGGATCACTTATTTGGGCGGCACTTATTCTAATTTGCAGTATAGTATTAAAAGATTCTGATAAAAATCAAATTGTAATAAATGCACTAATAATTGGTGCGGGTTTGCAGATTTCCTTGTTGGGATATTTTGTAAATAAGTTCTTAAAGAACAAAAACAATACATGATAGTTAATATTACAATTATCAAATTATTTGCACATGAGTAATGATTTTTACAGATTATCGATTTTACCCTGTGCAGCCATAATCATAAAAATTTGTCGGGCATATACCAATTCTCAGGAAGATTTTGAAGATTACTACCAAGAGGTGTGTTTACAGATTTGGAGAAGCAAAGATAATTTTCAGGAGCAAAGTGAATGGTCTACTTGGGTTTATAAGATATCATTGAATGTATGCTTGACTTTGCTAAAGAAAAAGAAAAAAAATCACCAGTATTTCGCTTCTGACTCCTTGCCTGAAGAAGCCATAGAAAAAAGCCATGCCTTTGCTGATGAATCTCTTAATCAATTGTATGATGCCATTAGACAATTATCTGAAGTTGACAGAGGAGTGATTTTACTTTATCTAGAAGAAAAGTCATATCAGGAAATCGCCGATATCATTGGCACCAATGCTAACAACATCGGTGTACGAATTACAAGAATAAAGGAACGCTTAAAAAAAGTATTAGATGGGAAGATCAATTGAAACAATTTGGAAAAAAGGATTTTTAGACAGTGACTCACTAGTTGCTCCTAAAATCAATGATTTATATAATCAAAAATCGAAAACTATTATAGATAAATTCAAACGAATGATGAAAGTTAATATTTACGTCATTATGGTTGTTGCATTTTTGAATTGGGGGCTGTACGCTGCGCTTGGGACTCCCTATACCGGAGTATTCATACTTTTTCTCTTTATGGGGGTTTGTTGGATAAGTATTAAACAGGGAAGAACCATGAAAAACATTGATGCTAGTTTGAGTAATTATGATTATCTCAAGTCATTCAACAGCTGGCTTGAAATGGCCATTTCAAACAATACAAAAGTAATGCGTTTCTTTTACCCCCTGGTTTTCTTAGCATCTTTGATGCCAATAGTACATGCATTGAAAACAGGAGAAGTAACGAATGTAGCGATTTTGAATTCTGGATTTCATCTAGTCTATGGAATTCCAACATTTACATGGATTATAGCCCTTGTAATTGCGGTTCTAATTTATGTTTTTGGTGGTAAAATTTATAAATGGGATGTGAATTTGGCTTACAGTCGAATTTTTAGAAAACTCGAAAATATGATTGCTGAAATGGAGGAGTTGAGAAACGAATAATGGTGATAACAATGTATAAAAGCAATAGCGGTTTGGGTGAGTACTCAAACCGTTTTTGCTGTTAATTCGTTATCTTACTAACTGAAAATATGTGAACTTTAATTCGCTACTGCTATTATAATAGACAGTTAGCACACATATAAATGAAGCTGAAATCAAGTAAGTAACATTAATTAAACACTATCTAGTTTAACTTAACAATTTAATAAGCATTCAATAACTTTATAAAAAAATATACAAGGTACTTTTACTTAAAATATTTTAATTGAAGTGAAAGAACTTAAAGCAATATCCGTTTTAACATTATTAATTATAAGTGTATCAGTAATAGCAATAAAAAGTAATGAGAACTCCCTAAAAGTTGGAGATATTTCTTTTGCATCCATGAATTCTTCAGATAATGATGGTTTTTCAATTAGTACTTCTGTGAATATTCTCCCAAGAACCAAAATTCATTTTACTGATTCCGAATGGAATGGAAATCATTTTGGTTTTGATGAAAGTGATATTTTATGGGAAACAGGAAATGATACCATAAATGCAAATTCTGTAATTAAATTCACAAACATAAACTCTTTACCTTTAGTTTCTATTGGCAATATTTATGGTTCTATGAGAATATCAAAAAAAAAAGATGCAATATTTGCTTATATAGGTAATGACAGAATGCCTATGAAGATTTTAGCTGCTTGTGCAAATGATAAATTAGGTTTCGGAACATTGATAAATACAAATTTAACAAAAGGTACTACTGCAATAGTTTTTAATTAAAAAACTCTATAAGTCTATCTAAATAAGCTATTTAAAAGCAAAAATACATTTGCCAAGAACGTTTATAATCAATTGCTTGTTTTGTGTGTACTCGGAAAATCCCTTCGGAATTTTCTCGGGTTCGTATTTGTTTACTAAATTAGTTGCTTAACCACACAACTAACCATACACAATAACGTTGTGCGTTATTCGGGAAAGTAAAATTAACAATACAAAAATGGGAAAGCCGATAAGCATCGGAAATAAGCAACAAATAAATATCATTTTGAAAAAAATAATATTCATATTCTTCTTTTTTACTTCTATTAGCAATGTGTATTCACAGTTTGAAAAAATAGAAACATTCCAGAAAAATCTTATTGAAGATGAAATTACTGCAAGTAATGTTGCTTTGGTTTTTAAAGATAGTGAAATACTATACCATCATATAGAAAATTCCAAGAATCCTAATGCAAAAGCAATAGACAACAATACTATATTTCCAATATGGTCAATGTCAAAACCGATTACCATTGTAGCGATGCTGATACTGCATGAAAAAGGGTTAATTAATTTTGAAGATAAAGTATCTAAATATATTCCAGAATTTGAAAATCTTAAGTGTAAAGGAGACGACGGAATTTACAAATGCAAGAAAGATTTGACTTTATTTCATTTAATGACACATAGATCTGGATACAAATATTATGGTAATCCAGAATTATTTACAAGTACTTTAAAATACGGTAACCTGAAAGACTTTGCTTCAGATGTTGCAAATCACCCTGTAGAGTTTGAGCCTGGTTCAAAGTATGAATATGGTATTAATATGGCAATACTTGGAAGAGTAGCGGAAGTTGTGTCAAATAAAAATTTTTATGAATTTTTAAAATTTGAAATTTTTGACCCTCTTGAAATGAATGAAACAAAATTTCATTTAACAGAAAGTGATCGAGAAAATTTTCAAGCACTATATATTAACAATGAAACTATTAAGGGTTTTACGAATGAGCTTGACGAGCTAACCTATGACATCAACAATAAAGCATATTTTGGTGGCGAAGGTTTAGTTTCTACATTAAATGACTATTCAAGTTTTTGCCAAATGTTATTAAATGGAGGAACATTTAAAGAGCAAAAAATAATATCACAAGAAAGTATCGATATGATGACAAAGCCCTATTCAAAAGATGATGACAACGGTTTTGAGATAGGTTTTTCTTTTTTTGTGTTAACAGATCCAGATCGTGACGGAACAAATTCACCAAAAGGCATCTTTGGATGGGCTGGTTATCATAATACTCATTTTTGGATTGATTCAGAGAATGATCTTTATGGTATATTTATGACTCGAGCAAGAGACTTCTCTTTTGAAATTTCAAAAGATTTTAGAAGAGCAGTTTATAGTTCATTAAAAAGTGAAAAATAATGTCGTTTGCGGTAAAAAGAAGTGGTGCTACAAATCTTTATGGTTCAAATTAAATTAGAAGTGCATACGCACAATACATTATATAAGTTACGGCCTGGTCAATGCCTACTTGGAAAATTCTGCGGATTTCCCAAATCCAGTTTTTATTTGGAGAGGTTCGTGACGAGACACGCCACCGCTCATATACAACAACGTTAGCTAACAGTTGACTAAGACTAAAAATGTAGAAATCCAATCGAATTTTTTTTCGGTTTTTAGTGGGAAAAATTAAAACTTAGCCAGGGCTGAAAATCATTGCGCCGGATTTTACTCTGACGGATAAGAACCGACTGAATAGATTCGGATTTTTTTTGGATGTTAAAATGTAAGGCTCAACCTCTCTAATTCTCACCCGATTTTAATCTGACCAAAAACCACGGGGAAAACGTAATACGGAATACTGTAACGAACTTTAAATGGTTTTGGCTATATTAGATCCTTAATAAAAATTACAAGCCAGAAAGCGTGTCAATCTGACTTAAAAAATAAAGAACGTGCGCTAACAAGTTGTATAAGCTATGGCTTGTCCTACCCTACTTGAAAAGTACCCTTTTGATATTGGTCTGTGACTTAACACACCACAGCCCATACACTAACCGTTAGCATTAATAATAACTCAGAAAGAAACATATGAAACAGATTCTAATATTTTCAATCTTAATATCCCTCGTTTCAGCTTGCTCTAATCAATCTAGTAAATTAGTAGAAAATAAAATCCTATATTATGGAGGTGATATTCTTACAATGAGTGGCGATAAACCTAATTACGTTGAATCAATAGTCACAAATAGTGATACGATAGTGTTTGTTGGACGTCTTTCAGAAGCTAAAAAGTTGTTCCCCAGGTCAACACAAATGAACCTCGATGGAAAAACATTACTTCCTGGTTTTATTGATGCACACGCCCATTTCGCTGGATTTCCAAGTCAATCCATCGGAGCTCAAATACTACCTCCTCCGGATGCTGGAGCAAATAATATTGATGCCCTAATTCAAATACTGAAAGATTGGTCAACCCCTGAAAATATTGAATTAACTGGATGGATTTTCGGAATGGGATTCGATGATTCTGTTTTAGAAGATAAACGATTTCCTACTAAAGAGGATTTGGATAAAGTATCAACAGAGTATCCTGTTATGATTATCCATATCTCTGGTCATTTCTGTGTTGTTAATAGCAAAGGTTTGGAATTACTTAAGCTAACTGCTGATTCTCCCGACCCAGAAGGTGGTATAATTAGAAGAAAACCCGGAACAAAAGAGCCTAATGGAGTTTTAGAAGAATTAGCAGCAATTCCGTTTATGCCGATGGTACTGGGTCCCAAGAGTGAAGAGGCCATAAAAATATTTCTTACAGCTGGTCAAAATATGGCTTTATCCTATGGTTACACTACCGTACAAGAAGGAAGAGCAATGCCAAGTTCTCATCTTTTTTTAGAGTATGCGGCTAATACTAATTTCCTAAAGTTAGATGTCATAAGCTACATTGATTATTCTGTTGCTGATTCCTTGCTTAAAACAGATTGGTATAGCTCATCTTATAAAAATCACTATAGAATAGGAGGCGTAAAACTTACATTAGACGGATCGCCACAGGGCAGAACAGCATGGCGTACTAAACCTTATCTCATCCCTCCAGACGGCGCAGAAGAAGGCTATTTAGGTTACCCAGCTATTCCATTAGATGAAGATGTTGAAAAAATTTATGAAAGTGCTTTTCAAAATAATTGGCAAATACATACTCACGCGAATGGAGATGCTGCTATGGATCAGATGATTCGAACCTTAAAAAAAGTTACAGCTAAATATGGGAATGAAAACAGACGAGATGTCCTTATACATGGACAATATGTTAGGGAAGATCAGTTGGATGCATTCAAGAATTTAAATATAATAGCTTCTTTGTTTCCATTACACACTTTTTATTGGGGAGATTGGCATAAAGAAATAATTGGAGATAGTTTGGGTAATAACATAAGCCCAACTCGCACTGCCTTAAATAAGGGATTAAAAATAACTATTCATACTGATGCACCTGTAGCATTACCAAATTTAATGCGTGTTATTTGGACTGCTACAAACAGGGTTTCCAGATCAGGGAGCATCATAGGAAAGGAAGAAAGACTATCACCTTACGAAGCATTAAAATGTATTACAGAATGGTCAGCTTATCAGCATTTTGAAGAGAAGACTAAAGGCACTTTAGAGATTGGTAAATTGGCGGATTTAGTCATACTTGATTCAAATCCATTAACTGTCGATAAAGAAAAAATTAAAGACATCATTGTATTACAAACTATCAAAGAAGGTAGCTCTGTTTATAGAAGAGAAACTATTGCTAACATAAAATAAACGGCATTAAAACGACCGCTTATCCAAACCGTTATATGGTATTAAATAAAAAAGATGGAAAACGAGTTTAGAGCATTTATATCCAATTTCCCATTTTTAAATTCGGATGAAGCTAAAATTATTGTTGAGAACACCATACTTCGAGAGTTCAATAAAGGATATATATTGCTTAAAGAAGGTAGAATCTCAAAAGAATGTTATGCCATAGTAAGAGGTTGCATAAGGGAATTCTACATAAAAGATGGATTGGAAAAAACCACTGCCTTTTTTACGGAAGGTCAATCCGTCAATTCTTTTTCTAGTTATACCAATCAAGTTCCTTCTAAGCATTTTTTGGAATGTTCTGAAGATTGCCTACTGACAGTTGGTAGTCAATCTTTAGTTGACCAAATGTGTGAACGCATACCACGGCTTACAGAATTCATAAAAAACGAAGTTGAAAAGGATGCTGGAGAACTTCAAGAGAGAATGGCCTCATTTATGACCTCCTCTCCCGAAGAACGCTTTACAGACTTGATGGAAAATAACCCTAGCTTAATGAATCGAGTTCCTCAACATCAGATTGCTAGTTATCTTGGTGTGACTCCTGAATCACTAAGCCGAATTAAAAAGCGAGCTTATCAGAAAAAAGCATAACCACTTTTAAGATTTGGCTTCTTTGTTCATTCCTTTAATCAAGAGCCAAAATGCGAACCAAAATTCAGCAATTACAGCCAAAACAAGTAAAGATGAAAACAATATAGAAAGTATCTCAGAATTCATTAATATGAATTGAATAAAGCTATCTCCTGCATAGCCAATGCCTCCTATCAACATTATAATGCCTAACCATTTAGGTGTTTTCCTTGATTTTCGAATGACATATCCAAGTGTAAAAAGATGAATCGAAAAGAAAATTTGCCAAGCCAATTCCCCATACTTATGAGCCTTAAAAAAAAGAAGGGTCAGGGATTCTAATTCAGAAGAACTAAATACGCTTAGATATTCAGGCTGGGTCATAATTATTGCAGGAATCATGTAATTAATAAGATTCACTCCCATGATTATAGCCATGGCAAGTCTAGAATAAGTCGCAATGGTCATTCCTGTAGTGCTAAATGATTTAAAAAGATGATAAAGCATCACGGTAAGCACAATTTCCAGAACCATTACTACGATATCACCTGAAATACCCCATCTAAATAATTCTTGATTATCTATTAGGTTCTGGAACGTAAGCACTGCATTTCCTTCAGCAATAATTACACTTGGCATATAACCAATACTAAATCCGCCAATAATTGCAATAATCAGATATAAAAGACCCGTTATTTGCGAATACGCCTTTCCTTGAGTTTGAAGTTTTGATAGTATCATTTTTTTAAGTTTTTATTTGATACAAAAGTCGCCCTAGATTAGAACCTATGCATTGACTTAAGATAAGAAGTTAACTCGCAAGAAATTTTACCTCATATAATTTAAGTACCTTGATTGCAAAATATTAAAACACCATATAACACTGTGTGAAATCATTATCACCCTGTAGGATGGCAGCGCTTCTTGCACTAACTGTTGTGGGTCATATTCAGAAACCGATAGTATTAAAAATTGAATGTGATTAAAGTAAAATCAAAAACGAATAAACTACATCCAAATGAGCGAAAATCAAATCACAAAAAAATTAGAAAGAAAAATTAATTTTCTCACTGCATACGCCTTATTGAGTGCATTAATTATTTCTTTTTTTGCATTTAGTAGTTTTAGTGAAAAAGACAAAAATGAAAAATTAGATGAATTAACCGTAAAGAAGATCACTATAGTAGGAGAAGATAATTTACCAAGAATGGTTTTAAGCAACGAAACAAGACAACATCCTGGTAGAATGAACGGAAAAGAATGGGAAAAAAGAGAACGACCTTCAGGAATTATTTTCTTTAATAATGAAGGAGACGAATGTGGCGGTTTAGTTTTTCAAACCAAAGAAAAAAATGGCAAGATAATTTCTGGAATGTCTTTCACAATGGATAACTACAAAGATGACCAAGTATTACAAATCCTAAATGATGAATATTACGCTGATGGCAAAGCTTATATTAAAAGGGGGATTTCAATAAATCAATTTCCTTTAGGCTCTAACATAGATGAAAGAAATAATAAACTTAAAGAATTGAGAGCCATCATTGATGAAAAAGAACGAAAAGAAAGAATAAATAAATTAATGGAAAACGAAGGGTCTGTAAATCGTTTATTTTTAGGAAAAACAAAAGGCAACAGTTCAGGACTATTTTTAGCAGGACCTGATGGTTCACCAAAAATGATGATATATGTAGATGATAAAGGTGTTCCAAAAATACAAACATTTGGAGAAAATGGAGAAATATCAGACTTCCTTGAAAACAAATAATACGAACGCACTACAACGTGCATAACTAATTGCTCAGTCTGTGTGTACTCTGAAAATCCTACGAATTTTTCTCTGGTTCGTTTTCTATTTACTAACTTAGTTCTTGCTAAAGCAACTAACCATAAACAAACACGTTACCGGAAAGCGAAAAAAAAGCAATAAAACTAAGATGAACCCATTTTTAGCAAATATTATAATTCGGACAACTCTTAAATTCAGGGATAAAAGAAAATATCCAAAAGGAAACCCCTCTGAATATAAACTTGCAAAAGAATACCGGCAATCAATTATTTCCCTGAAACGTAATTTTAAGAATTTAATACTTATAGTAATAGGGATTTTTTCTGCTTCCTTTGGTTTTAAGGGTTTTCTGTTAACAAACGATTTTATTGACGGAGGAGCTACAGGGATTTCATTACTTTTAGCTGCAATTACAGAAATCCCTCTTTACATTCTTATAATTGGTGTAAACCTTCCATTTATATTTCTTGGGTATAAAATTATGGGGAAACGCTTTGCTATAAAGACAGCCCTGGCAATTATTGGACTTGCACTTTGCGTTGCAATCGTTCCCTTTCCAAACGTTACAGATGACGATTTACTTGTTGCTATTTTTGGAGGTTTTTTTCTTGGAGCAGGAATAGGGCTTTCGATTAGAGGTGGTGCGGTAATTGACGGAACTGAAATTCTTGCAATTTTCTTGAGCCGAAAATTGTCCACAACAATTGGCGATATTATAATCCTGATTAATATTGTTATTTTTTCTTTCGCAGCGTATTTACTTTCTATTGAAATTGCCCTTTACTCAATGATAACCTATATCGCTGCTTCTAAAACATTGGATTTCATAATTGAGGGTATCGAAGAATATATTGGTGTAACAATCATTTCTAAACAAAGTACCCGTATAAGAGAAATGATAATTGATAAATTGGGACGTGGTGTGACAATTTATAAAGGTCAAGGCGGTTATGCCAAAAATGGTGTTTCAAAAGAAATGGATATTATCTACACTGTCATTACGCGCTTAGAGTTAAACAAATTAAATACAGAAATCGAAAAAATTGAGCCAAATGCTTTTATTGTAATGAACAGCATAAAGGATATAAAAGGAGGTATGATAAAAAAAAGATCCTTACATTAAGGAGAGAAACGCCAGCAGATAACACCGTATATAATTTATTGCTAGTTCTACTCTACTTACGAAAGGCCTCTCGGACTTTCTTGGTCGGTAATTATTTACTAAATTAGGTGCTTAAAACAGGCAACAAACCAGATACAAAAACGTTAGCCACAAGCTGAAAAACCAATTGCGAAAGAAAAATCTAATAGTATTTGACATAGACGGCACTTTAACTGACAGCGTAAAGCAACATCAAAAAGCGTTTACAGAAATGCTCTACGAAGTTGGCGCTGCGGAAATCAATAGTGAATTTAAAACATTCAAACATCACACAGATACTTTTATCGCAAAAGAAATTTATGAAAACACAAATCAAATTCCCTTTTCGGAAGCTAAAATTATCGAATTTGAACAAGGATTAACTGAAAAAATAAGTTGCTCAATAATTAATGAAATCAGAGGAGCGAAAAAATTAATAGAATTACTTGAAAACGAAACTGATTTTGGTGTTTGTTTTGCGACTGGTTCACTTCGAAGACCAGCTAAATTTAAACTCAAATCAATCGGAATATCATTTGATGAAAAACAATTAGTCGCTTCCGACAAAATTCACGAAAGAGAGAAAATAGTAGCAACAGCAATTGACAATGCGTCTGAATATTATAATGTAGAGAAGTTTGAACGGATTATTTCACTTGGTGATGGCCTTTGGGACTTAATAACTGCTAGAAATTTAGGATTGGAATTTATAGGGGTTGGTTTAAAAAATAAAAAAGTGTTGATAGAAAACGGAGCGGAAACAGTTTATAAAAACCTAACTGAATTCGAGCTTGTGGCGTAAAAAACTATGGGTAACAAAGTATATAAAACATAGTGCGAGTAATTGCTAGCAAAAAGGTTGATGCATTTTTTATAAGGTCGCCAAATTTTTAAATTTGGCTAATTGTGAAAAGAAAGATAATTAGAAATATTTAAAAATTCTGCTTGTGCTTAACCGAAACAAAAGTGCTTATTTCCTGCTCTACATTATATATACAAATCCGTATGCAATTAAATTATGATATAAAATTGATAGTTTTAAAAGAAAAAAATGCCTTAATCACTGGATCTAGTCGTGGCATAGGGCAGCAAATAGCAATAGGACTTGCACAAAAGGGGTGTAATATAATTGTCCACGGGAGAACCAAAGAAAGCAATAAAAAGACGCTTAAAATACTTAGAGAATATGCTGTAAAAACATATAGTGTCTTTGGTGATTTAGCTGATGAAGGTCAAATTAAAGAACTCATAGATCAAGTAAGTGCTTTAAATATCTCAGTTGATATTTTATACAATAATGCAGGTATAATGAGAGATTACCGTGAAGATATTTGGTCCCATACCACAGAAGACTGGCTAGTGACTTACAAAGTGAATGTGGTTGCCATGTATAAACTTTGCGGCGCATTTATCCCTTCCATGATCAAGAATAAATTTGGAAGAATCGTTAATACGACTTCTCGCATAATGAATCAACCGGAATTATCTCCATATGGAGCATCAAAATGGGCAGTAGATAAATTAACCCAAGATATTGCATTTGCATTGAAAGACACACCCGTTAGAATAAACTACTTCGATCCAGGCTGGTTGAAGACAGACTTGGGTGGTGAGAATGCAGAAAATCCTGTTCAAGCCGCATTACCTGGAGCATTAATTCCTGTTCTAATAGATGATGATGGTCCAAATGGTCAGTTTTTCTCAGCTAGTGAACACAAAAAATAAACAGACCGCATATAAGCAATGCGGGAGTTTGTGCTTAATTAAAAGTTTGGGTATATTTGGGAGACCGCCGGATTTTAACAAATCCGCCTTTTGACACTAAAAAAAATAAAAAGCGAAATTTGTAAAAATCAGCTTGTGTCCTACCAAATGTCTGTCGCCATTCTTTATCCGCACTACTTGCATACAAACCGTTAGCGGTCATCACAAAAAAAACAATATATAGAATAATGATAAAGGAATTTAATGAATGGATTTTAACCAACCTCGATAGTCAAAAAGGTAAAACGGTAATTATAACAGGTGCTAATTCTGGCATTGGATTTTATACCGCTCTAGGATTAGCAAAACTTGGAGCAACCGTTATTGTTGCGGGTCGAAATAAGGAGAGAATAGATGATGCAATACAAGCAATAGAAAAAGAAACTATAACAGGTACTGTATCACCTGGAATAATTGATTTAGCGCGTTTGAACTCAGTGAGAAAATTTGCAAATGAATTTAATAAGACCTACACCAAGCTTGACATACTGATTAATAATGCTGGTGTAATGATGCCGCCTGAATCAAAAACAAAGGAGGGTTTTGAATTACAATTTGGAGTCAATTTTCTTGGACATTTTTCACTAACTGATTTACTTTACAATAAACTTAAATCTACTCAAAATTCAAGAGTAGTAACGATAAGCAGTATTGCACACAGAGGAGCTTTTATAGATTTTGAAAACCTTAGAGTTGAAAAACCTTATGACACGAAAAGGGAGTATTATCAAAGTAAATTAGCAGACTTGATATTTGCTTTGGAGTTAGGTAGAAGATATGAAGCGAATAATGATAATATTTTATCAGTTGCTTGCCATCCTGGGTTTACAAAAACAGAATTACAAAGACATATAAACCCTGAAATTTTGAAAAAAATGAACTTTATGGATACTTGGCAAGGTAGTTTGCCAACGCTTCTAGCTGCAACAAATAAAAATGCCAAATCAGGAGATTATTTTGGACCTGATGGAGAAGGAGAATATGGTGGATTTCCTGCTTTAGGTGTGATTGACAAATCAGCATTAGACCAAGAGGTTGCAAAGAAATTATGGGAAGTTGGAATAAAAAACACTAAATAGGAAACGAACCGCTAACAATGTATTTAAAATCATAGCTCTTTCCTCGCTAAGCTTCATATACAAACCGTTATAAGCAATTTAAAAAAATGAAACTGATGGATAAACCTACATATCAAGAATTAGAAAATAAGATTGCTATACTTGAAAAGCAAAATGAAATTTTACAATCGCAGCCTTCAGCTCACAATGACAGAAAAACACAAGAAACAGAATTAAAAAATTCATTAAAAAAAGCCAAAGAGAGTGAGGAAAGATTAAATTTGGTTATCAAGGGTTCAAACGATGCCCATTGGGATTGGGATTTAATTACTGACGAGTTATATTATTCACCTCAATGGTGGAAACAAATAGGGTATAAACCTAATGAAATTGAGCCAAATTCATCACTTTGGGAAAAATTAATGCACCCTGATGATAAACCTCTTGTTGACGAAATATTTAGAGGTGCTCTAAAAAAAAGGCAGGATAGTTATAAAGTGGAATTCCGATTATTACACAAGCAGGGTAAATATGTTCCTGTTCTATCTCGTGGATTTATCACTTTTGATAAAACTAAAAAACCAATAAGGGTTAGTGGAACAAACATGGATTTGTCCGAACAGAAAAAAGCAGAACAGGCGTTAAAAGAAAGTGAACAAATGCTCCAAATCGCAAATGCTACAAAAGACAAATTCTTTTCTATTATAGCTCACGATTTACGTAGCCCGCTTATAACCATTGAGAGTTTTTCGGAATTGTTAATTGAAGACGTAAAAGAAAAAGATGGTACAGAATATGAAAAGTTTTTAACACTGCTACATTCATCTGCTAAAAGCGCCGTTTATTTACTGGATAATTTATTAAATTGGGCAAAGTCGCAGACCGAACAGATTATTTTTAATCCAGAATATTTAAACTGGTCAGCAGTTATCCAAAAAGTATTAGAAGGCTCAAAAGCAATTGCCAAACTTAAAAGTATATCTATAAATTTTATTCAATCCGATGAAATGGAAATTTATGCTGACAAAGATATGTTAATGACAATTTTGAGAAATCTAATTTCAAATTCTATAAAATTCACTCATTCAGAAGGAAGAATAGATATTTTCACAGTACGTCACCAAGAATTTATTGAAATTACTATCTCAGATAATGGGGTTGGCATGAATGAAGGCACACGAAATGAATTATTTAAGCTTGGAGCAAATACAAGAACCTATGGGACTGAAAATGAAAGAGGTTCTGGTTTAGGATTAGTCCTTTGCAAAGAATTTGTAGAGAAACACGGTGGACAAATTTGGGTAGAAAGCGAAAAAGGAAAAGGAAGTGATTTTAAATTTACTTTGCCTTTGAATAAATCTGAATAAAAAAAGCTTATGACAACGCATTATAAATAATTGCCATATGTCAATAAAATAAAGGGCTGTAGACCAAATAAACATTAGTTATTTTGTGAGTTTCAGAGCTCACACTTGGCAACTATTCATATGCAAACGTTAGCCACTACTGAAAATTAAAAAAATGAGAACATTATTATACATATTTCTATGCTTTCCCATACTTAGTGTTTCCCAAGACTTGGAATCAACAACAAATATTAATATAATTAAATCGTGGTCTCAAGAACCAAGTGGGTATAGCTATCCAATGAATATAACCGTTCCAGCAGGAACCGTGCCTCCAAATGGATTCCCTGTCTGCATATTACTTCATGGAAACGGCGGTAATGGAGCAGGCATGATGAATGAATTCACGGATATATTGGAATGTCATGCTCTAGTGGCACCAACGGGCTATTTAAATAGTTGGAATATTTGTACAGAAGATAGCGATGCTCCTGATATTGAAATGATAAATGACCTTGTCAATATTTTACAAGCTTACTCCAATATTAATCCAAATAAAATCAGGATTTTAGGCTCTTCTAATGGGGCGGGTTTAGCAAATAATATTTTTATAGAAAATAACAATACAGGAATTGACATTGTATGTGCTATTGTTTCTCATTTAAATGAACCACAATATCATTTAGGAAATTTTTATAAACCAAGCGCTTCCACTGACCCTTTAAGTTCTTTCTGTGGTTATGATAATTTGGTTAATCCTTTAGCCACCAGAAAATACTTAAGTATAAGTAATGACAATGACCCAATCATTCCATATTCAGGTGGTACATCCGTTGTTGGAATTGACTTTTTACCTGCTGAAACAGCCACTTATAATATAGCCTTAAATCAAGGGTATACAGGTAGCCAACTAACATCAGGAATAACGATGGGTAACCCTCAAATAACAGAATATTCGTATTTATCAGGAGATGTAGTACACATCAAAGGCGATGCAGCTCATGATACAAACAATACGCAACTAGATTATATAAAAGGTTACTTTTTAGATTGTGCTGATGTTTTAAACATTGATGATTATGCACTTGATCAAATCAAAGTTTATCCAAATCCTACCAACTCCAATATTACGGTAACAGGGGCTTCTAATCAAACCATCGAATATTCAATTTTCAATGTGTTTGGTCAACTAGTTTTAAGTGGTTCTGGGACTTCAGATGCGCTACAGATTAATCTATCTGAATTAGATACGCAAATGTATTTTCTTAAAATAAATAATAAAGTAATTAAAATTATTAAAATATAAAAGTACCTAACACGCAATATACTTCATAATTTTGCCGCAGACGCAACACAAAATTACATAGCATATTGCCACCGTTGTGGTGCATTAAAACAACTATTTTTTAAAGAACATGGATTTACGTAAAAAAATTATTGTTATTGGTGGGGGCTTTGCTGGATTAGAGCTTATCAAACGCTTAGGGAATTCAAAAAAATACGCTATTATTTTAGTGGATAGCAACAACTATAATTTTTTTGCACCATTAATATATCAAGTTTCTAGTGGTTTTATGGAGCCATCGGCAATTAGCTATCCTTTTCGTAAAATTCTTCGTAATTTTAAAAACGTACGTTTCAGACTTGGTTCTCTTGAAAAGGTAGTGCCCGACGAGAACAAAATAATTCTAAATAATGGCGAGTTGTCATATGATTTTTTAATCATGGCAACGGGTACGGAAACAAATTACTTTGGTAATAAAAATATCGAAGAAAAATGTTTACCAATGAAAACAATAAGTGACGCCTTGTCACTGCGAAATACCATTTTAACACGTTTAGACTTAGCCACAAGAATTGAGAATGCAACTGAAAGAAGAAAATACCTAACTTTTGTAATTGCTGGTGCAGGACCAACAGGTGTAGAACTTTCTGGAATTATAGCAGAGTTGAGTAGCTCTGTAATTATAAAAGATTATCCAGAGTTAAAAGAAGAAGAACTTGGAGAAATTTACTTAGTAGACGGTCAAAAAGCGGTTTTGTCATCCATGTCACTGCATGCTCAGAAATACGCTGCTAAAAAGCTGGCTTCTTATGGTGTGCATCTTTTAATGGATACTTTTGTTGAAGATTTTGATGGTGAAAGTGTTCAGTTATCTAACGGAAACAGCATTGATACTAAAAATTTAATTTGGGCTGCTGGAGTGCAGGCTAAAGTATTTGAAGGTTTTCATCCAGAAAGTTTTGGACAGGGTAAAAGATTAAAAACAGATCAGTTTAATAAGGTTTATTTATCTGACAATATTTATGCTTTAGGAGATTGTGCTTTAATAAATGGAGATAAAAATTATCCTGACGGGCATCCGCAGGTGGCGCAACCTGCAATACAACAGGCAAAAAACTTGGCAGACAATTTATTAAAAAATCAAGAAATATGGAAAGCTTTTGGCTACAAAGACAAAGGTTCTTTGGCTATTATCGGAAGAAATAAAGCCGTATTAGATTTTCCAAACCAAAAATATGCTATGAGTGGCTTTTTATCTTGGCTAATCTGGATTTTTGTTCATATTATGGGACTTGTCAATTTCAAGAGTAAATTAAGAGCTCTATATAACTGGTTGGGATATTATATTTATAAAGACCAATCTTTTAGAATGATTATAAAACCTAATAGCAAAAAATATAATTGAACGGAAAAAAAACACACCACTACAACATAAATAAAAAATAGCGCAAGTAATTGCTAAAACGAAGGCTTGGGCATTTTTTTATTTCTTTTCCAGTTTATCTTCAATTAAAACAAAAGTAGATGTAATATTTAAGGGCACATTAGTTGTATAAATTCTAAGAGTTTTTACTTATTTCTCAACAAAGTACTTTATTATAAATAGTTATATCTCTTTCTTCGAATTGATTAACACTCTTCTCCCGAAGAGACTACTGAAATTGGAAGATTAAAATAAAATGTTGTTTCTACATTAGGAGTACTTATTAAGGATACTTGTCCTTTGTAATGAGAAATAATTTTTTTAAAAACACTTAATCCAATTCCTAGAGATTTCGTTGATTCGATTACTTCAAACATTTTGAATATTTTCTTGTGGTATTTTTCATGTATTCCAACACCATTATCTTTGATTGAAAAAATATAATCATTTTTCGTTGTTTCACACCCTATTTCAATGAGACCATTTTCCTTATCAACATGAGCTATAGCATTGCTTATTAGAATTTCAAATACTTTTTCCATCATATCTCCATCGACAAATAAGGTGGGCAGTTCATTTGTTATTTTAATTTTGATATGAGAATTATTTATTTGATTTATGACCCGTTTTGTAATTGTATTTAGGTTTTCGATGTTGTTTTTAAAAGTGGCAGACGTGATATTGTTATATTGTTCTAGTTTTACTAACAACAAGTCCATTTTTTCTATTTTGTCTTCCATCATTTGAAAGTTAATAGTAGCATCTTTAAAATTATTAGTTTCATCCCTATCCTCTTGAGACCAAGTTAATATATCTGAAATATTTCTTAATGAAGATTTTAATTCATGTGAAATTAAATGAGAATAATTATCTAGTTCATTCTTTTGGTTTTGAAGAATCTTAGATAACGCTGCAGTTTTAGAGCTAATATTTTGATCTATTATTAATTTTTTATTAATTTTATTTTCAACAGCATTCAGCAAATCGTTTATATTTAACGGTTTCGTTAAATAATCTTCAGCCCCTAGATTCATTCCAATTCTAACATCTTCTTTTTCTGCTTTTGCTGAAAGAAATATTAATGGAATACTCGCTGTTTTCTTATTTGTTTGTAGTTTTTCAAACATTCCAAAACCGTTAAGATGAGGCATAAGTATGTCTGAAATAATAAGATCTGGATGCTCTATCAAAGCTATTTCAAAACCAATTAATCCGTTTTCAGCCTGAAAAACCTCATAACCTTCCATTAAAAGAATATCATAAATTTCCTCTCTTATAGCTAAGGTGTCTTCTACAATTAATACTTTGTACATGTCTTTTTTTTAATTTTTTAAAATCTTTATAATAAAGGATGTTCCACTTCCATTTTTACTCTTCACAATTATTTTTCCCCCCATTATATCTATTGCGTCTTTTGCAATCGTTAAACCAAGTCCTGTGCCTTGGATTAAATCAACATTTTTTCCTCGAGAAAAAGGCTTGAAAATGTTTTTAAGCTCTGATTTGGAAATTCCTATTCCATAATCTGTTATCGTAACAACGGTGTACTCTTTTTCGGAGGACAAGGCAATAGTAATATTTTTAGCATTTGGAGAATACTTTACAGCGTTACCAATTAGATTGATAAAAATATTTCTGCCCAATTTTTCATCAATAAAAATATTAGTGGCTTTTAGCCCTTCGGTATCAATTAACTCTATATCGTGTGATTTTTCGCAGGCGCTAGATACTTCATCAATTATTTCATATAAGAAGTCTCCAAGATTTATATTTAAAGGTGTTTGTATGATTTTACCTGCTTCAGCCTTACCAACAATTAAAATATCGTCTAATAGTTGTGTCATATGCAAAACCTGATCTTCTATTTTGTCTAGTTTTTTTTGAATGATAATTGGCTCCATTTTAGCCCAGTATTTTTTAATAGAGCCTGCAGCAAAATTAATTGATGATAACGGAGTTCTAAATTCATGAGATGCCGTTGAAACGAATCTCGATTTTAATTCGTTTAATTCTTTTTGCTTTTCTAATGCTTGGTTTAATTTTAAGGTTCTTTCATTTACCTTCAATTCTAACTTGTTACGATAACCAGCCAACTCAGTGATATCTTGTCCTACTCCTAATACCCCAATAATTTCCCCGTTAATATCACGTCGTGTACTTGAGTTTAATAATACCATTACACGCTGTCCATTTTTTGTAAATAGCGGAAATTCATAGTTGGCAGTTTCTTGACCAAGCAACGCATCATCCAGTACTTTTTTTACTGACTTTCTGTAATCTTCTGTGATATATGTTTGTACCAGATCTTTTCCTAATACTTCGTCTTTTGTAAATCCTGTAATGCTTTCAGAAGTTTGGTTCCACTCGTTAACAAGTCCTTTACTGTCGATACCAAAAATAGGAGCGTTTGCGGTTTCAATAAACTGCCTTAACTCTTTGGCAATGGATTCTGATGCCGTTCGTAGTTTATCTATTTCAGAAATATCTTGTCCTACTCCTAATACACCCGTTATTTTCCCTTTAGCATCACGACGTGTACTTGAATTTAGTAATACCATTACACGCTGTCCATCTTTGGCGAATAGCGGAAATTCATAATTGGCAGTTTCTTTACCAAGCAAAGCATCGTACAATACTTTTTTTACCGACTCTCTGTAATCCTCGGTGATGTAGGTTTGTACCAGATCTTTTCCTAATACTTCTTTTTTTGTAAATCCAGTAATACTTTCAGAAGTCTGGTTCCACTCATTAACAAGTCCTTTATTATCAATACCAAAAATAGGAGCATTAGCAGTATCAATTAATAATGTTAAATCATGCGCTACATTTTCCATTTCAGAACGGTAAACATCAAGTTCAGTTTGAAAGGCAAGTTCTTTATTAGCAAGGATTAATTCATTTGCACGTTTTTCTTTCTCTTTATTAGCCAGGACTAATTCATCTGCTCGTTTTCCTTTCTCTTTGTTGGCTAGAATTAACTCATCTGCCCTGTTATCTTTCTCTTTATTCTGAAAGGCAAGTTCGGTATTAGCGATCGCTAATTCATCTGCTCGTTTTTGTTTTTCGTCGTTTTGAAAGGTAAGTTCTTTATTTGCAATGGCTAATTCATCTGCTCGTTTTTGTTTTTCATCATTTTGAAAAGCAAGTTCTTTATTTGCAATGGCTAATTCATCTGCTCGTTTTTGTTTTTCGTCGTTTTGAAAGGCAAGTTCTTTATTTGCAATGGCTAATTCATCTGCTCGTTTTTGTTTTTCGTCGTTTTGAAAGGTAAGTTCTTTATTTGCAATGGCTAATTCATCTGCTCGTTTTTGTTTTTCGTCGTTTTGAAAAGCAAGTTCTTTATTTGCAATGGCTAGTTCATCTGCCCGCTTTTGTTTTTCATCGTTTTGAAAAGCAAGTTCTTTATTTGCAATGGCTAATTCATCTGCTCGTTTTTGTTTTTCACTGTTCTGGAAAGCAAGTTCGGTGTTTGCAATGGCTAGTTCATCTGCTCGTTTTTGTTTTTCGTCGTTTTGAAAAGCAAGTTCTTTATTTGCAATGGCTAATTCTTCTGCTCGTTTTTGTTTCTCTTTGTTGGCTAGAAATAAATCATCTGCCCTGTGATCTTTATCTTTATTCTGAACGGCAAGTACAGTGTTCACGACAGCTAATTCATCTGCTTGTTTTAAAAGGGCATCTTTTTGCACAGTTTGGGCGTTGATATCAAACATAATAGCGACATATTTAATTATATTTCCATTTAGATCTTTAAAAGGCATAATGGTTATGTCCATCCAATAGAGTTGTCCTCCTTTTTTCTTATTCAATACTTTACCTTTAAACACTTTCCCAGAACGAATAGTTGAGATCATATCAGTAAAAAAGAGGTCAGGCTGTTTTCCGCTCTTTAATATTCTGTGATTTTGACCTATTAATTCTGCTCTATGGTATCCGTAAATTTCACAAAAGTTGTCGTTAACAAATGTAATATTAAAGTCAGCATCAGTTTCAGAAACGATAGCCGCTTTATTTAAACAACTATTTTGTTGTTCAAGCTCAACTTTAACAGCGGCTAATTCATTTGTTCGCTTATCCTTCAAAACGTTTTGAGAAGAAAGTTCTTCATTAGCACTATTTAAATTATAAATAGTTTTTTGTAATTGTACTCTCTTTTCTTTAAGTAAACCCTCAGTTTTAGTTCGTACTTTCTTTTCGTTTTCAAGATTCTTTCTTAATTTACTTTTAGCCTTTTCAGCTTCAGTAATGTCTGTCATGGAAATACCAACTCTATTTTCGGAAAATTTCCATGCGGTAACGTGATAAAACTTATCATATGCTGCGCCATAACTCTTAAACCTAATTTCTTCTCCTGTCTTATCAACATTAGCAAAAGAGGCGAACCAATGGTCTTCTATAACATCAACAATTGATGATATTTTTTTATTTATTAATTGTTCTTGGGTTTTGCCAAAAAAATTTGCGAAAGCAATATTTATTACTCTGATATAGAAATCGATGGGTTGTCCATTCTTGTCATAAATTAGTTCTATAACATCAACCATGTCTGCCATATTATCAAAGAACTTTTTATATATTAGTTCTTGTGAAGAAGCAATAACATTTTTTTTTAATGCAACGAGCTCCTTTTCCAATTCTTTATAAGAAGGTTTACTCATAGTTTAATTATTTTTAAATTAAATCTAGTGCGCTTTTGTTTTTAGCTGTTCATTTACTTATCGCTCGCACTGTTATAACTCATTTTTTTTAACCTAACTTTAAACAAAAGGCCTTTGCAATGACAAAGATTAATTATTTGTGAATTCACCAAAATTAAATTTATAGTACAAACTTACTTCCATAAGAGTTCTTCTAATGTATATTTCGATAGATAGCGGTTTAGCTTAGACGAATAGCAACTTCTTGATGTTAAATAGATCTATATTTATTGCAATTTTATCTTTGGTTTCTGCTAGAGCTTTAGTATTCCTATAGACGTTTCATTCTTGTATCAGAATCTAAATGACTGATGTCTATTCCAAAGTATTTAATATCTTAATTCATAACAAAATATTTTTGAAAGGTCATTCTACGCGAGTTTCAACGACTTAAAATCGAGAACCAAAAGGCCTCATAGAACTGTACAAAATCTGTGTAGAAAAGAGAGGGGGTTTTCAATGTTGACGAAGTCTTAAGCTTCTGCGTGTATAGTAACCTTATTCCTCTCTTTTGTCTTTTCTAATTTATACCTAAATTTAATGAATTGTAAACTTAAGCTGTGTATAAAACATGGCTATTATAAGCTTTCTGAGAGGTTTTTACATATTTACAAAACAAGCCAAATTTTTTATTTGGTTATATTTAGAAAAGAAAATTAAAAAATTCAGCTCGTGCTTAACCGAATAGTTATCGTTAATTTGCACGCTACGTTTCATACACAATCACGTTGTGCATCATAATCTCATAGTAATAATCAAAAATAAATAGTAAAAACAAAATATAAAAATATTGATTAAAATAAAATTAAAGAGCTTTTTAATACTTCTAGGTTTATTGATTTTTTCTGCTAATATTTCAGCACAATCATTTGACGTAGGTCATACCTCAATTACATTCTATGACAGTAGTAGAAACAGAAATATCGAAACAGAAATATACTATCCTGCTGATAATCCCGGTGAAAATGTTCCAATCGCTTCAGGTAATTTTCCTGTAATTGTTTTTGGTCATGGATTTTTAATGAGCTGGGAATCTTATGAAAATTTTTGGACGGAATTAGTTCCCAATGGTTATGTGATTTGTTTTCCAACAACTGAAATGACCTTAACTCCTAGTCATGAAAATTTCGGACTTGACTTAAAGTTTGCGGCTACCCAAATGCAAAATGAAAACAATGATAACTCTTCATTTTTTTTTAACTCTTTGGCTTCTAAAACTGGACTTCTTGGTCATTCTATGGGTGGAGGCGCATCCTTTCTAGCAGCAGAAAATAATTCGATTATAAGTACACTAGTGACTTTCGCAGCAGCAGAAACAAATCCATCAGCCATTTCAGCTTCACTAAATATAACAGTGCCAACGCTTATCTTCTCAGGAGATGATGATTGCGTAACACCTCCAGATGAAAACCAAACCCTCATGTACAATGAATTGGCATCAAATTGTAAAACTCATATTAGCATAATAGACGGTGGTCATTGTTACTTTGCTGATGATAATTTCAATTGTTCTCTAGGTGAAACATTCTGCAACCCAACTATAGATATTACAAGAGAGGAACAGCAATTAATAACTTTCAATTTTTTGAAACTATGGCTGGATTATTCTTTATATGATGATCTAAATTCTTTCAATAATTTTGATGATTTATTACAATCTTCAACACAAACAAATTTCACTCAGTTCTGCAACTCACTTACAGTTCAAGATATTAGCGAGCAAACGAGCATTAAAATATATCCAAATCCTGTAATTGACAAATTAAATCTGCAGATACCTATTGAACATTCAGATGGTATACTAACAATTTACAACTTGCTTGGGCAACAAGTATATCAAAGCTTAATAACAAATATTAATAATCAAATAGATATATCAAATTATCCGAATGGACCTTATTTTATTATGTATGACAAAAACTTAATCACGCGATACTATAAAATCATTAAGATAGATCGGCAATTAGAATAATTACAACACACAACACCGTATAATAGTTTATAGCTAGTTCTAGCCTACTTAAAAAAATACTCACGTATTTTCTATTCGGTTTTTATTTGCTAAATTAGTTGATTAAACACGCAACAAACCATATCTAACAACGCTCTAAGCAATAAGAAATACTATAAATGAATAAAAGAATAATCGGAATTGATGTTGCAAGAGCGTTGGCAGTTATCGGAATGATAATTGTAAATTTCAAAGTCGTTTTTGGTGAAAACGGACTCTCTTGGTTCAAGTCTTTTGCGAGTGTTTTTGATGGAAAAGCGGCGGCAACATTTGTAGTTTTAGCAGGTGTTGGACTTGCATTAATGACTAATTCTGCCATTAATAATAACGACAAGGTAAAATTAAAAGTTGCTAGGAGTAGGATACTAAAAAGAGCGCTATTTTTATTTATTGTAGGAATATCATACATAGCTATATGGCCAGCAGATATTCTTCATTTTTATGGTATATACATGGCAATTACGATTCTATTATTGACCAGTAAAGGAAAAACGCTTATAATTACTGCTGTTACCTTTATCGCTGCTTTCCCAATCCTTATGATATTTTGGAACTATGAAACAGGATGGAACTTTAGCACTTTAGACTATCAAGGTTTTTGGACTGTCAAAGGTTTTATGAGAAATCTCTTTTTCAATGGTTTTCATCCTGTAATTCCTTGGGCTGCCTTTATGCTGTTTGGTTATTGGTTCGGAAAACAGGATTTACACAATGATAAATTCATCAAGAAAATATTTTGGATTAGTTCAATCCTTTTTATTTCTATCCATGTTCTCTCCTATTTATCTATTTCATTTTTATCAGAAGGAAACCAAGAAACAGCATTGGAATTGACGGAAATCCTGGGAACCAATCCAATGCCACCACTACCAATTTATATGTTCAGCGGCATTGCAATAGCCTTTGCTATAATTTCAGCCTGTATACTAGTTGCCAAACGGTTTGAAAACAATAAAATAATTGACGCTTTAAACAAAACAGGACAATTAGCGTTGACCTTTTATGTCGCACATGTAATTATCGGAATGGGAATTATTGAAGCAATTAATCCTGCGAAAATGGGAAATTATTCTGTTGAATTTTCTGTAGTTTATGCATTGGTATTTAGCGTATTATGTATCATATTTGCAGTTATATGGAGAAAGCATAAAACTTCTGGACCTTTAGAATGGATTATGCGAAAGATTACGGATTAAAAAAACCTTGTTACAATAATATATATATATATATATATATAATAGGCGAAACAGTAGTGAAATCAAAGCTTTCGACTCGCATCAAAACCTGTGCTTAACCAAAAATTTGCTACTTCAAAATCACCTATTTTTAATTTGCTAACCGTTGCGATTCATTGGCGGAACGCACTCAAAAAAGAAAGTAAACGAATGAAAAAAGAGAATTTACCACTAATAATTATCATTGTAAGTTTAATATTAATAATTGCTAACATAATAACATCAGAAAAGATTGATGGTGGATTTTGGATGCGAATTTTATCAAGCGTTTTATTAATAATCGCAATGCTTATTGCCATTCGAGACATAAAAAAAAATAAAAAAATGCTAAATAAATAACGTTAAAATCTCACTCAAATGCTGAACAAAAATCACGTTTGACTTTTAGCCTGTTTGTGGAATCTGAATTGAAAACAAAAAAATACCGAATTGAATGTGGAATTTAGCGGGTTAAGGAATTGCTAACTCATACTGAATTAAAAAATATTGCGGATTGAAACGCTGATAGAATTTAAACAAACGCTGAAAATATGAAAACGGAATAAAAACCTGCTTACAACACCGTGCGCAGTACATCGCTAGTTCTAGCTTACTTGCGAAAGTCCTCGCGGACTTTCTATCTGTGATTTATTTGCTTACTTTCGAGCCTAAACGACATAAGTAATCTTATACAAACACGTTGTACTTCATAAAGAATAACTCTTAACCAATGATAAAATTCTTTAGAATAATTAATGAAAAGAAATAAGAATCTTAGAAAAAAATAATGCCATAAAAAAGCCTCGAATTATCGAGGCTTTCATTTTTCCTAAAAAATAATTTGCATTTAATTAGGCATAACTACGGTGTTTATTACATGAATTACACCATTACTACCCATCACATCTGTTGAAACAATTTCACTAAAATTTCCATTTACGTCGTTCAACCAAATTTTTCCATCTTTTTGAATTACGGTCAACACTTGACCATTTAACGCTTTTAATTCAACCGTTCCATTACCTTTCTTTAAAGCAGCTACTACATCAGATGCAGTTATCTTACCAGATATTACGTGATATGTTAAGATATTAGCTAATGCTTTTTGATTTTTTGCTTCTAATAGAGAACCTAATGTTTTCGAATCAATTTTTGCGAAAGCATCGTTTGTTGGAGCAAAAACGGTGAATGGTCCATCTTCTTGCAAAGCATTAACTAAATCGGCTGCTTTTAAAGCCGTTACTAACGTTGAAAAATCTTCGTTTCCAACAGCCACATCTACTATTGTTTCTTGTGCAGTAGCATTTTTAGTTAAGGCTAAAGTCATTGTAATTGTTAAAATAAGGACTAAGTTTTTCATAATTTATTGTTTTTTAAGTTTTTATATAAAGTAAAGATAATAAACATTTTATATTGTTTAACTTATTTAACTTTTTCTTAAACATTATATGAATAATTTCAATAGACTAGACAAGAAATAACTAGAGCACAACAACGTGCATAATTCATTGCTATTACAATTAATACTTGGAAAATCCTTAGGATTGTCCTCTGGCCCGTTTACTTTTGCTAACTTAGTTCATTAAACACGCAACGAAACCATACGCGAACACGTTACCCATAATTATGAAAAAACCCATTTGCCTGTTATTAATCTTGTTGGTTAGTTTTCAAGTTTTTTCTCAAAAAAAATTTCCGAAAAGCGAATATCGGAAAATGATTGAGCAACACGCTTTTGGTTCAATATTCGAAAGATATACTTTAGTTTTGACTGCATATTTTGATGATTTCTGTGAGTTTGGCGCACATGACGAGACCATTGAATTAATAAGAATAGATAAGAAGTTAAGTGCTATCGCAAGGATTTATGATAAGAGTTGTCAAGACACAAATTACGCAAAACCTAAAATCATTAAAACGGATACATATCTTGTCCAGGAAAGCAAAGCGGAAAATTCTCAAGAGTATTTAAACTTGCTAATGAAGAAGAGTCTGGAGTTTTACGTTCCATTCGCATTGAAAACGGCTTTGCTAACTCAAAAAGAAATAGTGAGAGATGAAGCCCTTCCACCCCATATCTATAATTTTTATAACTTAGACCCCATTTGGGGAGAAGAGATTGTTGCAAATAGAATTCTATTATTAGAACCGACTCATTTTGAGCAATATCCTATAACACAAAACTCGATTGATTTCATGCTTCAATTTTCTGAAGAAAATATATCTAATATTCAAATTTATATAGTTGATTTTGAGGCTTTTAATAAAGTTAATACTTCTACCGCTATTTACTACAAAGAGCACCCCTTAAACAATGATGATCAAGGGATAGAAGAAGCTAGAGATTGGGTGTTTGATGAAAAAAGCTATTATTCCTCTTTCTTTTCTTTTTGGAAAAAATGTAAAAAAGAGTTAGAGTGTTGAAAGAGCAAACAATAAATATTGTTTGGTTAAAGCGAGATATTCGTTCACAGGACCATGAGCCTTTATTAAGAGCAGAGCGTGCTGGCATACCCTATCGTATTGTTTATTTATTTGAACCTTCTTTAATTGAATACCCAGATACAAGCTTGAGACATTTACAGTTTGTCTACCATTCTATATTAGCCTTAAATAAGACTTTGGCTCCTTTTAATAGAAGTGTCACTATTTTTTATGGAGAAGCTATTGATGTGTTTCAATATCTTTCAGCAGACTTTAATGTCAAAACTATTTTTAGCTTTCGTGAAAGTGGAACTCAAATCACTTGGCAACGGGATAAAAAAATAAAGAGCTTGTGTCAACTACATCATATTGAATGGAAAGAATCACAGCGGGATGGAGTTTTGAGAGGAATTAAAAATCGATACGATTGGAGTAAACAATGGCATCAATCAATGCAACGATCAGTTCTTCAAAATAATTATTCTATCGATCAAGAAGAACCACTTTTGCATTCCTTTTTATTGCCCGAAAAATTATCTGTTCAACTTAATGCATACTCAGAAAAATACCAACCAGCTGGTGAGCAGAATGCTTGGCGCTATTTAAAATCATTTGCCAATAAAAGAGGGTTTAACTATCAGAGGCATATTTCAAAGCCTACTGAAAGTAGAACTGGTTGTAGTCGATTATCTCCTTTTTTAGCTTGGGGAAATTTGAGTATTAAGCAAGTCTTTCAATTTATAGGAACACACCCTAATGGAACAAAAAATAGCAGGGCTTTTTCTGCAATGCTGACTCGACTGCACTGGCATTGTCATTTTATTCAGAAGTTTGAAGTAGAATGTAGTTATGAAACCGATTGTGTGAATAGCGGGTATGAACTTTTAGCCCATGAAAAGAATCCCGCTTTTTTAAAAGCTTGGGAAACAGGTACAACAGGATATCCATTAATTGATGCATGTATGCGCGCTGTGGCAGAAACAGGCTGGATTAACTTCAGAATGCGCGCGATGGTCGTTTCTTTTTTAGCATTAAATCTCGATCAAGATTGGAGAGATGGTACCTACCATTTAGCCAAACAATTTTTAGACTATGAACCTGGTATTCATTATCCGCAGTTTCAAATGCAGGCAGGTACAACAGGTATTAACACCGTTCGTCTTTATAATCCTGTAAAAAATTCTCAGGAACATGATCCTCAAGGCGTTTTTATAAAAAAATGGATTCCAGAGCTCAATAAAGTTCCAGAAGCTTTTATTCATGAACCTTGGAAAATGACGGCTATGGATCAACTGTTTTGTGAAGTAACTATTGGTAAAGATTACCCCCTGCCAATTGTAGATTTACACGAAAGTGCACGTCTTGCAAGAGATAAAATTTGGGGTCACAAGAAGCATCCTGCCGTACAAAAAGAAAAAATACGTCTGCTAAATACTCACGTAAATAGAACTCATAATGGTTTACACTAACATGACATTGAACAACTTGACCGTATTACTCAATTGAAGATTATTAATTCGGTTACAGGTATGAAGCTCGCAAAGCTAATTAGTACAATATCAAATAAGTAAGATGCCAATTTGGCCGTATTCAGTTCGATTGTCCACTTAGGGAGTAATCCTGCTCTTTTAGGTTTTGTATCTAGCTCTAAAACTGCAGCGGTTTGGCAACAACTAATCCCTACCCCCAAAGAACTACTAAATATTAGAAAAGCTACTCTTAGTCTACCTTTTAGCGTTAGTTCTACTCTTTAAATGATGATAATACGAAAGATAAACTTACGCCAGCATCAGGCAATGATACTTCTGGTTTTGGTTGGTCCGGTTATAATGATTCGAAATATGGAAAATTTATTCCACAAGAAGAAGCCTCGCCAGAAACAAGTTCTTTTCTACTATTTATTTAGACCCTAAAATTGCATCTATTATTTTGTCAAATAGTCTTAGAACTCGCCAAACGTCTTTTCTCTTTCAAGGGATATCGCATATTTGGCTTTGGAAGAATAAAAATAAAATGCCTAACACCTTATAAAACTAATTGCTGGTTTTAGCCAATTTACGAAAGCCCAAACGGACTTAATTGGCTAGTGTTTTATTTGCTAAAATAATAGCTTAATACACGCAACTAATATTATACAAACATCTTCCAAGCCATTTAAGAGAAATATTATCGAAAATTAAGCAACATAGCATTATAACTATCTTGAACGGATTGTATAATTAGAGTCTTGTCTAAATTCAAGCCTTCAATGTCATCTATTTCATTAAATTCTCGCATATTGGAATTCCCCCACAAACTTAATTCAATAATTATTGGAGTTAAATGAATCCCTTTTTCCGTTAACAAATAAATATTTTCTTTTTTGTTATCTGGCACTTTCGTTTTAAAAATCAGTTTATACGACTCTAACAATTTTAATCGTGAGGATAAAATGCTTGGTGCAATCTTTTCATCTGAATCAGAAATTTGCTTAAAAGTCTTTTTATGCTTAACAAGCATATCTCTAATGATTAACAAAGACCATTTATCACCTACAACATCTAATGAAGACGAGATTGGACAACCAGAGCGAAATTCTTTTTTCATTTTTTACAAATTATTACTATTAATACGATAGTAATTGCTAATTTTGCTATCGAATTGAAAGCAAAAATACAGAAATTATGTTAGCAGGACATTTTACGACGGCATTAATAGCAAAACAAAAATTCCCAAAAGGAACATTACTTTATTTTTTAATTATATCTCAATTACAAGATTTTTTGTGGTTTACCTTTCACTATTTAGGTCTTGAACCAACCAATCCGAGTGATGCCTTTGATGCCACTTTAAGTAATATGGTGGTAGATATGTTATACAGCCATGATTTATTACCGCAATTGTTTTGGTTGGCAATTGTTTTCTTAATTGGGAAACTGCTATTCAAAAACACCAAAATAGGCTTAGTAAGTGTGGCTCTAGTATCAATCCATTTTATTTTAGATTTCTTTTCCGGTCATATGCACCACATTTTTGGGGCAGAAACAATGGAAGCTGGTCTTGGGTTGTATGCATCTAATCCTTATTTAGCCATTTTAATAGAAGCCGTATTTAGTGTTGGTGCTCTATGGTATTTCTTTAAAGAAGAAGCAAAAAAAGGAATTATTAGAACTACAAAAAATAAAATTGCAATTATTACTGTTTTCACTTATGGAATTATTTTTATGCTACTAATTGCCACAAAATCTTTTAGAGATTTATTTGGAATTCCAGAGTTTGATTTAGGATTTAACACCAATATGCCTACACTCATTTTCACATACGGAGCAATGCTCTATTGCTTAAATTATTTTGTTCCGAAGTTTACGCTTGACAAAAAATCATAAGGTAATGATTGAAGAAATATTAAATTTTATTGGGGAATTAAAAATTCGGAACGAATTCTTATTTTATTTTGGTTTGTTCTGCTTATCGCTTTCAATACTATTTATCGTTTTAACCAAACTTGCAACTACTCAAGTTCACGGAGTAAACGCTTGGTTTAAGCCCTTAAAATTTGCTGTTTCAATAGGTTTATTTGCTTGGACAATGGCTTGGTATTGTCATTATTTGTCAAATTTTAATGAAACACCTTTTAACTGGGTAGTTATTATTTTGTTTGGCTTTGAACTTTTATATATCACTTATCAAGCCTCACAAGGTCAGATGTCTCATTTCAATATAAGTACAGCCACGTATTCAATGTTGTATTCATTAATGGGTTTAGCAGCTACAATTGTAACACTTTATACTGCATACATTGGCTTATTGTTTTTTACACAGACATTTCCTGATTTACCAAATTACTATATTTGGGCGATTCGTTTTGGAATACTCATTTTTGTAGTTTTTTCTTTTGAAGGTGCTTTAATGGGTTCACGAATGAACCACAGCGTAGGAGCAATCAATGATAATTCTAACTGGTTTATTGTAGGTTGGAGTAAAACGGTAGGTGATTTAAGAGTATCTCACTTCATAGGAATGCACGCTTTACAAATACTTCCTATACTATCATTCTTTATCTTTAAAAACACAAAAGCAACAATTATAATTTCAATATTCTACGGACTTCTAGCAGCTACAACGCTAGTACAAGCATTAAAAGGAAAACCTATTTTCCAGAAAACTGAAAAAACTTAAATAAAAAAACAAAAACGGCACACAACAATGTATAAGAGCAATAGCGGTTTGGGAGTAATCTCAAACCGCTATTGCTTTTAATTAAGTATCTTGCTATACAATAGATAGGTGCATTTGTCCGCTAATGCTCTTATATTAAACGTTATTCAAAATATTTCAGACTTAATAGAATATGAATTTATTAAATAAACTTTACCAAATTTTTCTATCTGAGTACGCCAAAAGGCGGATTGAAAAAACAATACTCTATGTTGCGTTATTTGGCTTTTTCATCCACTTAATTTTAATTTACTTATCAAAATTCGGTATTTTAAATTTGTCTTTAGAGTCGGAATTGTTTAAAAACCCGATATCGGCAATTTATACCCCATTTTCATTTATACTTGTTTATGAAGTTTACTTATTAATCTATTACTTACCAAAGTCATTTACCAACTACATAACTAAACAGTATGAAATTATAACCCTTATAATTATCCGAAAATTATTTAAAGATTTATCTGCTATTGAATTGTCATCAGATTGGTTTGAAATAAAAGGAGATCTGCAATTCACCTATGATATCTTGGCTTCAATTATTCTTTTCTATCTTATTTTTCAGTTTCAAAAACAAGGAATGCAAAAAGCAATGCAACAAAAGGAGAATAAACTAAAAATTGAAAGCTTTATACGTAGAAAGAAAATAATTGCCGTGGTTCTGGTTCCGATTTTTATTGTAATGGCTTTAGTTACACTTTTTAATTGGACTTCAGATGTTTCTATTGCTTCTAATGACCTGCCTAGTTTTGAAACAATTAATAATTTATTCTTTGATGAATTTTTTACCGTACTGATATTAGTGGATGTCGTTCTTCTGTTAATTTCCTTCTTTTACACCGATAAATTTCACAAAATAATTAGGAATTCTGGATTTGTAGTTTCAACCATTTTAATCCGTATGTCATTCGGAGTAAGCGGATTAATAAGTACAATTTTAATTGTAGCAGCTGTCCTGTTTGGATTAGCAATAATAATAATCCATAATAAATATGAAAAAAACACTTTACCTAACACCGTATAAATTAATTGCTAGCTATAGCTTACCTACTAATATCCTATCAGATTTTCTATTCGGTTTGTATTTGCTCAATTAGCTAGTCAAAATACGCAACTAATCTTATTCAAACACGTTAGACACCATAAGAGCAAGTACACCGATATAAAAAATCTTCTACATAAATGAGAATTGAGGTAAATAAAATAGCGACACTCACAGGTCATAGCGACTCAATATATGCTTTAGATAAAGGAACAGTTGAACATCTTATTTTCTCTGGTAGTGGTGATAAGATAATCGCTCAATGGAATTTAAAAACATTTCAAGACGAAAAGTTCGTAGCCAGTTATCCTACCGTTTTATATTCTATTTGTCACATTCCCGAAAAGCAATTATTACTGGCAGGAACTTCAGATGGCAATGTTCATATATTAGATTTAGAAAAAAAAGAAGAGATAAAAATTCTTAAAAACCATACTTCGCAGATTTTTAATATCAGGTATTCTATTGAAACCAATTGCATTTATACAGCAGGAGGAGACGGTAACTTTGCAATTTGCTCACTTGACACCTTCGCCTTAATCAAGATTGAAAAACTATGTAATGAAAAAGTACGTGATATTGATTTTAATTATGAGACTTCTGAAATAGCTGTTGCTTCAGGAGATTGCAACATTCGTATTTTTGACCTAAAAACATTACTGGAAAAAAAGTCCTTTGTTGGACATCGGCTTTCGTCAAATGTTGTGCGCTTCAGTCCTGATGGGAAACTCCTTTTAACAGGGGGCAGAGATGGTTACTTAAACATCTGGCAAGTTGGCCATTATAAGAAACTGAAATCAATTCCTGCTCATGATTGGGCGATTTACGATATTGCATACAGCCCCGAATCTAACTTATTTGCTACGGCTAGTCGTGACAAAACATTAAAAATTTGGGATTCGAAAACATTCCAACTATTAAAAGTGATTAACAAAGAAAAATATGACGGGCACCTCTTTTCTGTAAATAAATTAATTTGGAGTATCTACAATAATTATTTGATTTCTGCAGGAGATGATAGAACTATTATAATATGGGAAATAAAGTTACCCATGGTCTCTTGAGCTAGATGACAGTTGTAGAACCTTAGATCAAATGCAAGGTAACCTCTAAGTTATGATCCATTTACAAGAAGAACACTAGCAGAATATCTGTTAAGCTTAAAGCAGATAACAATCTGTATCCTTAATTACTTCAAAATTGACTCCCGGGAAATTCACTTGAATTAATTACATTTTATATAGTTAGAAAATCACAGCTAATTTTCCGCAACTAACAATACACGAATCCGTAAAAATAGATACGTTAAAAATAAAAAATTCCAGCTCTGTTCTGCTCCAAAAAGGCAGTGTCTTTTTACACGCTACGTTTCATATATAAAAACGGTACCCGCAAGCAAAATAATCCCTAGAGAAGGAATTAACTGTTTATTAGAACATCTAATAATCTAACGAGTTGCAAACATTCCCTTTGAAGATCGGTAAATGCAATATAAACAGGAAATTCATTGACAAGCCGATAGTTAGAGGGAAATTTTAAAGCTATTATTTACTACAATTAGAATACACTCTTTTAAAATAGTAACAAACTCATAATTCCTTCTTAAATAATTTCAAACTGTTCTAAGCTTCACTATTTTTACAATGATGAATAAGAAAGTGATTATTATAGGTTCCGGAATTGGGGGTTTAGGATCCGCTGCAATGTTAGGAAAGTCTGGTTATGATGTGACAGTCATTGAAAAAAATGCAACCCTTGGCGGGCGTGCTAATATTTTTGAAGCGAAAGGCTACACGTTTGATATGGGACCTTCTTGGTACCTAATGCCTGATGTATTTGAACATTATTTTAAAGTTTTGGATGAAGATATTTCCGAGCATTTAAAGTTGGTTAAACTCTCTCCTTCTTATCGCGTCTTTTTCTCTAATGATAAAGAATTACCCGTAGTTGATATTCACTCTGATTTAGAAAAAGATTTACCGCTGTTTGAACAATTAGAGCCTGGTATTACGCCTAGGATAAAAGAGTATCTCAAACGCTCTGGCGATCAATATAAAATGGCTAAGGATACTTTTATGTACAGAAATCTTGGATTTTCATTAGATTTTCTAAAATGGGATGTGATTAAAAAAGGAATAGAGCTCAATCCGTTTCAGACGATGCAATCTTATTTAAATAAATGGTTTAAAAGTGAGCGAGTAAAAAAAATATTAGAATACACCTTGGTGTTCTTAGGATCTGATCCTGCCAAAACCCCTGCAATGTATAATATTATGAATGCCATAGATTTTAATATGGGAGTATATTATCCTAAAGGTGGTATTTATGAAATTGTAAAAGCCTTAGTGAATATTAATAAAAAACACGGCGTTTCATTTTTGACTAGCGCACCTGTGTCTAAAATAATAGTTAAAAATAAAAAAGCCGCTGGGGTACAATTAGAAAACGGAACAATCATAGAAGCAGATTTGGTGATTTCTAACGCAGATTTATGGTTTACAGAAACGAAACTACTTGAAAAGAAGCAACAAACCTATCCTGAACGCTATTGGGAAAAGGCTGTGTTGAGCCCTAGTGCCTTTATAATGTATTTAGGCTTAGACAGAGAATTAGACATTCTCAGTCATCATAATCTGCGGTTTGGCGGAGACTGGAAACAAAATTTTAAAGAATTGTTTGATACACCGCAGCTCCCAGAAGATCCTAGTTATTATATCTGTAAACCTACGGAAACAGATCCAGACTTAGCACCGCCAGGGACGGACAGTTTATATGTTCTTGTGCCAATTCCTCCGGGTTTAACGCTTTCCGAAGAAGAAATGAAAAGCTACCGACAAAAGATTCTTAATCTAGTGAAAACAGATTTAAAACTACCGGAAATAGAAGACTATATTGTTTACGAACGGTCTTATTGGAGTGATGATTTTCGAAGAGATTATAATGCTTATAAAGGCACTGCTTTAGGATTAGCGCATACATTAAAACAAACACTGAAAAGACCTTTAAACTATAGTAAAAAGGTAAAAAACTTATATTATGTAGGGGCCGGTACGAGTCCAGGCATTGGGATGCCTATTTGCTTAATCTCTGCAGAACTTGTCTATAAACGGATACAAAAAATTAAAACCTCGAAACCATTAACGTCTTTATAAACTCTTCTACAAAATCTCTTTAAAAAAAAGATAGAAGAATAATACGGCTCCAGCGCTTACGTTTATAAGCGGGAAGTAGGTGTAGTATTTAAATAGTTTTGAAAAATTATAAATACTTAGCAGAACAATCGCACAATAAATAAAACCAAAAACTATTGAGATAAAACCAATATAGAGATATCCAATAGATGCAGAAATCAAATATGCAGCAAAACAAAAAAATAATGCTTTTTTCTCCCCAAGCACAGTTGCAAGTGTGTTAACGCCAGCCTTTCTGTCTGCTATAATATCTGGTACTGCTGAATACGTTTGCATACCAAATGCCCATATAAGCGCTGCCAGCACCGCTGGCCAAGAGATATTTGTGTTTCCTGTAATAAAAAAGCCAACTAGGGCTGGTGATACATATATAATTGCTGAAAACAGAACATCTAAAGGCGGTTTGCTTTTAGCTCTTATAGGTGTTGCTGAATAAAATACTCCCGTAAACAAGAAAACGAACAATGCTATTACAGCGGGTATATTAATACTAAAAATTAAGGGTAAAAAAGGAATTATAAGAAAAAAGATAAAATACCACAGGCTTTTATGCTTTTCGAGGCTTAATACAGATTCGTACTTTATCTTTTTGTCATTAAAAATATCCGTTTGATAGTCATAAATGTCATTAACACCATAGATAAGTACATTTGCTGGTAGCGAAAAAAATATTCCAAACGCAATTAAAAGAAAGGTTGTGGAATTATCATACAAAAAAATATTTCCTGAAGAAATAACACCGACCAAAAAAGTTCCTAGGACGTACATCCAGAATCTTGGTCTAGAAATAAAAAAGCCCTCTTTAAGCGTAAGTTTCATAGCAAAGCAAAAATAAGGGGATAGAATCATTAAACCTAGATATTTATGCTTAGTTTGCGGTTGTGCTCACTGGAAATATGCGAATAACATTCACGAATGACACTGAACATAGGCTGACTGAAATAAATATTGCTGGATGCGAAACGGAAAGTATTGCAAAATTAGAACCGAATGAAAGCAAAACTGTTTGGGTTAGAATCACTAGAGATTGTTTTATTCACGTTGATTATAAAGAAAGTGGAAAACAAAGGAGTGAAAATGTAGCTGGCTATGTGACGAGAGGAATGGAACAAAAAACGAACTATAAAATTGATGGAGAAAACCATTCGAAATTTTAGAACTAAATACAGCCGGTGGCTAACACAGTGAATAAATAATTGCCGGGTCACTGGAGACTTAAGAAAATTCCTGTGGAATATCCTATCTGTAACTTAGTTGCTAAATTAGTTGCTTACCCATGCGCAAATACGGTAGCTCCAATTATAGTAAAAGACTAATCGATAATTTGATATGAAAGATAAACCATCATATAAAGAATTAGAAGATAAGATAACATTGTTAGCACGTCAATTAGCAATTAATGCCGAGGAAAAAAAGGAAGTAAAAGTTTTCTCAGCAAAATTCTAAGTCAAATAGGCGACCCTATTTTTGTTAAAGATTAGGAGTTAAAAACCCAAAAATATTATTAATCATGAAACTTCGTCGCATCGCTTACACTAGTCAATCGTTGGAGCAATTCAGTAAACGAGACTTACTGAACCTACTTCATGATGCACGCGCATTCAACAAAATAGATAACATCACTGGTGTTCTTATGCATCGAAAAGGGAATTTTCTTCAGGTTTTTGAGGGCGAGTCAGAGACTGTTGGCGATCTTTTAACACGGATACTTAATGATCCACGCCATAACAAAATTAAAATAATGCTTGATGCTTCTGTCGATAGACGTCTCTTCTCAAATTGGGCAATGGGCTGTGCAGATTTCGATAAACCCGAATTGAGTCTGATACCTGGTATTCGTACCGATTTGAGGGACCCTAAGGTAATTAAAGATATTATTATTCACCTCCCTGAGATTGCCGACTTTTTATTGAAAAACGTAGACTGATGATTCGCGAATCGGGATTGTATAAAAAGGATTGTATACCATTGCTAACACAGTAATTAATTTATTGCTAGTTCTAGCTTAATCCGAAAATCCCTGCTGATTTTTTATTCGGTTTGTATTTACTAAACTAGGGGCTTAAAACATGTAAGCAATCATATACAACAGCGCTATGCATAATTTTGACAATGAGATTTTCGCTAAAAATATTACGCTCTATACCTTCAATAATTGGACTTGTATTTCTAATTACAATTCTAATACCCGGTTTAAAGAACTGGGCCAATCAAAATGTGGATGATACATCAATTATCGGGATTTATATTATTGGTCTAGCGATAGTTCAGTTCGTTTAACTGACTATAAGAGTTTGGTCTTTTAAAAAAAAAATTCAATTGAAGTGAAGCAATACATTCTCTTTAAATGTTTATGGTGTCTACCTTTGGGATACATGCCATAAAACAACCACTAGCAAATTTTATAAAACAATGCGTATTGAATAAAAATTTTAAATACAATCCATTTTCAGGGATACTAGAAGATGATATTGGAGAAATTCTAGTTCCTAAATTTAGTTTAGATAATATTATCCATAAGATAAATAATTCTGATTCTCTTGCAATAGAATTTATAGGCAAGCAAGGGAGAGGAAAAACTACTCATTTAGTTTATCTTCAAAAACAAATGGAAGAATATCCTATCTTTTTATTAAACCATAAATCTTCAATTACAGACATAATAAACAATAAAGCAAACATAATTTTTATTGATAGTATTCATCACCTTAATTTTTTTGATAGAGTAAAGATATTTAAAGAAAAAAAAGTGGTTATTTACACTACGCATTGGTCTAGAAAATTTGATTGTTTTTTAGCTCGAAAAAATAACCAATCCATTAAATTTAAAGGAATTAATGAAGAAATACTTCGCGAAGTATTAAACAAAAGATTAAGGCTTGCCTCGCATAGAAACTTTGAACCTAGCGTCATTTGTTCTAATGACGTAAAAACATTAATCAAAAATTTTGGAGATAATTACAGAGGAATAATCAATCACCTTTACGTGAATTACCAATGAAAAAAGCTACACTAGAAAAAGAAATATTTATTGACAAAGTCAATAATGGCAAAATTATCTCAGGGTATTTAACGATAAATTCTTCTGAAACAATTGCCTTTGACAACATTAAAGGAGTTGTTTTTTTAGAGGCAAGAGGTAGAATGTCTAGTTATAAAAAAGAAATTTTTTCGTTAGAAATAAAACAGAATACAATTTTAACAAAAAACAAATCTTATAGAATCCCACTTACTTTTGATTCATCTAATTTTGAGATAAATTCTTATCTTGGAAAAAACGTAAGTTTTTCTTATATCCTTGAAATACATATAGATGTTAACAGAGATGATATCAAAAAACTAGAAAGAAATTTATTCTCTAAAGTAAAGTCATTTGTAACTTCTAATTATACTATTAAAACTTCTGAATATTTTGAAATAGAAAATTTAAACCTCAAATACCAAGTTGCTGAAACAAAAACAGACTTTACAATGCAGCCTAATTTAATTGTTTCTATTATAGCATTTTTAATACTTGGCAGTTCGTGTGCTTATATAATACCAGAATTTAGTATTTGGTATACAATATTGGGAATTGCTTCTGTAGTTCTATTAATACACCTGATGACCAAATATATTAAAAACACTTTAGGTACTATTTCAATGGAAACTTTAAAAGATGAAAATTCTTTTGTTTGTAAGATCTTAAAAACGAGGGAATTCAATTTAATGAACCCTTATATATACTATGAAATAATCGAAAAAGTAATGGACAATAGAGGGACATCATCTTCGACATACACCGAAACCCTTTACACTTCAGAAAAACTAAAATTATCAGACTTTAAATCAAGTCCTAGTTTAAAATTTCTATTCCCAAAAAGAAATGGATTACAATCTTTTGAGTTTAGTGACGCTTCGATTTTTTGGCAAATGAAATTAAGCGGAAAGTATATGGGTTTAACATTAAATTATAAATGTATATTTAAAGTGGAAAGACAATAAAAAGTTACTAACAAGGTATAAAAACATAAGGTATTTGTGCAAAACCTTAGGTTTCTGTTTAATTGCGAAGACCACCAAATTTTTAAATTTGGCTTTTAAAATAGAAAGAACAAAAATATTATAAAAAATCTGGCTTTAGTTTAATCCAAATAGTACTGCTTATCCCCTAGCTTAAATTTCTTACATTATACGTTAGTAATTATTTGAACTACAGATTATAAAAAATAAAACTTACTATAAATAGTAAATATGGAAAAATTATTTTCTTACGGAACTCTTCAACTTGAAAATGTACAACGAGATACTTTTGGAAGAGTATTAACCGGAAACAAAGATAGATTAGAAAAATACGTCATTTCAAAAATAAAAATAACCGATCCAAAAGTTATTGAATCAAGTGGAACTGACATTCATCCAATTCTTGAATGCACAGGAAATGAAACAGATTTTGTTGAAGGAACGCTATTTGAAGTGACTGATGAAGATTTAATCAGTGCAGACGAATATGAAGTTGACGATTATAAACGTGCTGAAGTCACTTTTAAATCCGGAAAAACTGGTTTTGTATATTTGAAAAATGAACAGTAACATTAATGTTAAGACTTGTGCTTTATAAGTAATGATTAAAAAAACAATTGCGAACACTATATATAATTTATTCCTGGTTCTAGCATTCTAACGAAAAGGCCAAAATCTCGAGAGAAGCAAAATATAAACAATAACGAAAACTGAATAGCAAAAGCGCAAAATAACTAATTCAAAATAATAATTTCTCAATATTTTAGTTAAAAAATTGTTTATTTCAAAATTATTAACATTAATCACCATCGTATCTGTAAAATAGTTACTTTGGAACCTTAATAAGGTTGGCTCATTATTTGTCAACTCTAATCGAACTTCTTGCGGAAATTCAACGCTGACAAAATCGCAACTTTCCATATACCTAACCGTTAGCACCAATTTGACAAAAAATGAGAATAACACTTTTATTATTACTAATACTAGCTTCAATTACTGTAAAAAGTCAATCTAGTTATTCTGGCAATTTAGGAAAACATCCAATACAGTTAATAATGTATGATAATAGCAATGGAGATTATCTTGCCTACTACGTTTACGACAAATTTGATACTCCTATCACAATAAATGGAAATTTAAAAAATGGTGAATTAAACCTTTTTGAAAAAGATAGTGCTGAAAACAATTTTGCTACTTTAACTTTCAATGATTTCAATGAAAATAATAAAACGATTGAAGGGAAATGGGTAAGTGCTGACAAGTCAAAAAATTATCAAATTTCATTAAACAAAGATTTTGACATTGATTCTGGCGATAATGTTGAATGGAAATCTAAAGAACTAATTCAATCCAATTCTACTAAAGAACATTATTTTAAAACCATAATTACGAAAGAAAAAGAAAATTATTATGCACGTATAACAGGTGTTAAGATATTTCAAAAAATGACAGACAAATTAATACAGACCATAAAATTAGATTGTCAATTATTTGGAATAGACAACCTTAGTATCGGAGATTATAACTTTGACGGTCTTAAGGATTTTTCTGTTTTTGAGTCTAGTTACGCTGGTGCAAATACATCTAGCATCTACATTTTAAGAAATTCAGAATCTGAAAAATATAAAGTAAGCTCTTTTAGTGGATCTTCATTAGAATTTGACAATGAATCCAAACTTATTAATGAACATAATCAATGTTGTGCAGGTAAAATTCTAACAACTAAAACTTATAAAGTGATAAATAATGAAATGGTTTTCATTGAACAAAAATGTCTTGAATATAATGTGCAAAAAGAAGATTATATTGAAACAGAATGCGAATAAGGCCTGGTGCTAGCACCTTGAATAATTTATTACTTGATCTAGCCAATTACAGAAAAAACTTGAGGTGTTTTTTAAACAAACAAGAGTATCAAAACAAAGCATTACTACTGAAGAAAAGGAAATTGCAAGTGGATGTGTAAAAGGTGAAAATCAAAAAAATATCAAACTTAATTATATCAAAACAGACCAAAAAACAGTTATCAAATAATAGGATTAACCTTACGAGCTAGGCGGCTTTTTATAGCCAAGAATATCATTTAATCTATAACAAAGTAAGCCCACAGATAAAAGAAAAACAACTATGACAAAACAAGCATATCTGATTACCCTTTTTATATTAATATTCACCTTTTCCTGTTCGAATACTAAAGAAAAGCAAACTGACAGTGAAAGCAAAATAGAAAAAGAAGAAGAAGAAGAAGAAGAAGTTGCAAAAATTGCTAAAATTGTTAAAAGTCCTATAGTCGGAATTTTAAAATCTATGGAAGAATCTGATTTCTGGGGGAGAGAGTACTTATATGTAGATATAGATGACAATACAATGAGTTTTGAATATTATGATTTTCAAGGAGATAGTTTTAGTGAAATTAGAAAATTAATTGGTAAAAAAATAGTTGTGAATTTTAATGTAGAGCAAACATTACAAGAATTTGATCTTCACATAAATAGTAAAACTATTTATGGTGAATATGGTCGGATTAACACGGAGGAAGCAATAAAGGCCAATAATGCTTCAAAAATAGAAGGAACTCTATTAGTTCACGAAGATGATAAATCTGGAGATTTACCGAGTGACTATCGTCTTATAAATAATATTGGTGATACGATAACTATTTCAGGTTTTGTGTATGATGACCATGTGGCATTAAATGGTAAAAAAGCCACTATTTATTATACTAATGATACAACGTACATAGCTACATCTATAGCTTCTAGTGATTCGGGTAATTATACTTCAGCGGGCGATAGTATAGAGCCAACTGATAATGCAACAATTCAAATTCAAAAAACATTGAGCTTTAATTCATTCTGGGAAAATCTATGTACTAACCGAAACAATGATGAGCTTATAAATGAAAGTATAGATTACCCTATTTTCTCAGGCGATTCCAAAAATGAAGTTATTGATAAAGAAAAATTTACAAACATTTTTAAACGTTTTTGTAAACGGCCTACTTCAAAAATTATCCTGTATGATGGGAAGTATATAAATGGCTTTCTCGAAGAGAATTTTACAAACAAATATGGTAATCTAAAAAACCTTTATGTTGTAAGTATCGATCCCACTCCTTCAGGATATTTACTTTATTTTAAGCTGTTAGACAATGAGTACAAGTTTGTTGGCTACGAATCAATATTTATTGCAGATTAATGACTGTCGCTTACCCTAGAGAATTCACTCTACCTTATTTACATCTTCAAATTGGTATTTAATCGAGGTGAAAAAATAAGAAAATAGTTAGGAATTTAAATAAACGTTTTACAACAAAACGCATAATGCATGGGCTCCTTAGATATGCTCACGCAAGATACTATGCGCTGTGATTAATTCTAAGGAACAATAGTTGAATAGCTTAAAGTAATTATATTTCTTATTCCACGTATTCTCAAATATCAAATTGATCAAATAAGAACTTATAGAAAAGTTATTATTTCGCAAAAAAACATCATTATAGTCATAGCTCATTTCAGAGTCTCTTTTTTGCGTCAATAAATTAACCGACTATAAACAGTTACTGTTAGCAACACTTTAACATTAGCTATTTCTCACCCTATTGGGTTCTTTAATAAAACGATTAATTTGAGCGATACTACAAGAACAAAATCTGAAATGACAATAGAACTCTGAAATAAAATGAGTACTTTTAAAAAAGTAAAAATAACAAAACCATGCTTAAAAAATTTACAACCACAGACAAACTACTATTTGTTGCTGCTATGTTATCGTTGATATTTTCCGAGTTTCTCTATTTCCAAGGTGAAAAAGCAGACGGAAATTTTATTGGACTATGGGTTCCTTCAATATTAGCATTTGGAATTTATCTAAAACTAATTAACAACACAAAAAATGATTGAAATAATACCATATTTTGCGGGACTCATAACTCTTCTTTTTGGCATAGGTTTTTATTTAGCAATTAAAGAATCAAAAAAATTAAAATAGATAATATTACTTATCTACTAAGGAAAGATCTTTACATTAAGGAAGAGAACTTATAGCTTGATTAGCAATAGTTTACTGACAAAAACTTCAATTAACAAGGTGTATAATTATTAGGTTCTTCTCGCCTACTTGCAAACATTCAAAGTGGATTTTTTATTCGATTTTTATTTGCTAAATTAGATGGCTTAGACAAGCCACTAACAATACACAAGCACTTAGAGACAATTAAAACCCGATGAAGATAATTACATTACCGGATGAACTAAATTTGAATTCTTCTCTCTCTATCTCTGTGTATGATTATGAAAGCTCTAAAGAAATCTCAAAGCAAAAAATCTTACTGAATAAAAACACATTTAGTTTTCTTCAAGAAGGAAAAAAAGAAGTTTTTTTTGATAATTCTTCCTTTGCAATAGATAATTCTCAATTCCTATTGATGAAGTCTGGACATTGTTTAATGACTGAAAAGCTTTCTAACATTGCAGATTACTATAGAAGTATTCTATTCTTTTTCTCTAACGAAGATGTTTTAAAATTCATAAGAAAGTTTGAACTTAATCCAACAGAATCAAGCACACTGTATTCTACGTATTCATTTAATTATGATTCATTTATAAAGAGATTTTCGGATAGTCTTTTAGATATTTCTAAACTTTCAACAGCAATTCAAAAAAATATTTTAGATGCTAAGTTTGAGGAAATAATGCTATATCTCGTTGAATTTAACGGGGTAGACTTTTTATATTCTATAATTAACAATAGTGACAACAACAGTCAAAGATTTATTCAGACAATAGAGAGTAATCAGTTAAATAAACTAACTATAAAAGAACTTTCATTTCTATCGAATATGAGTGTTTCAACATTCAAAAGACAATTTGAAAAGCACTTTCATAGCTCTCCAAGCAAATGGTTTCAAGAGAAAAGACTTGAACATTCGGCATTCTTACTAAAAAATAAATCAAAAAGACCATCTGACATCTATGAGGAAATTGGATATGAAAATTTATCAAATTTCATTCAGGCTTTTAAGATGAAATTCGGAATCACCCCAAAACAGTATCAATCAAGCTGAACTATTATCAATACTTTTTGAACTGTATCAAACACAAGATTTACTACTATCTCTCATAATTTTGTTCCCAAACTAAAAAACAAACATTATGAAAAAATCAAATTTTATTATAGGGTTACTAATCACCTTATCTAGTACAGTATTTGCCCAAAACACATTTACCTTGTCAAGTAATGATTTGGGTGGAGAAGCCACTATCCATGAGGAATTTAACGGATTTGGCTGTACTGGAGAAAATCAATCTCCACAATTATCTTGGAAAAATGCACCTGCAGGAACTAAAAGTTTTGCTGTGACTATGTACGATCCAGATGCCCCTACTGGAAGCGGATGGTGGCATTGGGTTGTATTTGACATACCTGTAAACACTAAAGAATTAGTTTCTGGAGCTGGAAATACAAAACTAAACCTAGCACCTGAAGGGGTTATTCAAAGCATTACAGATTATGGAGCCAATGGATATGGTGGACCTTGCCCTCCAGAAGGTCACGGTTTACATCAATATATAATTACAGTTTACGCTTCTAAAACAGACAAACTTGGACTCAATGAAAGTACAAACCCTGCTGTAGTTGGATATTACTTATGGAATAATACAATAGCTAAAGCTAGTATAATAACATATTATCAAAGAAGTAAGAAGTAAACCCTCTCTAAAAACATATAACAGCAAATTCTGTACCTATTCAATAAGAATTTGAACCTAAAAGTTTAAGAGAAAAATATAAAAACACAGAGAAATATCTTACTACTTTTCTGAGTTCATTAATCGCGTTTGGTTTCATACCAAACGCTTTTTTACTTTGTAAAAAAACAAACTCTAAGCGTTGTTTACTAATATCCAACGTAATAATTTCTAAAACAAAACATTCATTGTTGCATCCTTCAAAAAATCACATTACGAAAAACCACAGCAACACCTCTTCAATTTTTAATAGTTTTACTAAAAAATAGGTATAACTACGTATTGATTGCTTGAAAAATAACCTTTAACTTCGATTTTAGTGGATTTCGACAATTGAAAACAGTAGATACCCTTGCATATTCTGCTGAACAATTTTAAGAAAACAAAGACGCCTTAGATGGTTAAGACTATTCTAAAGAGATATCGACCATATATTAAATACACGCTATATTCGAAATATATAGAACATATGTTCTATATACCATTGTTAGCACACAGTTTACCAAGCCTAAAATTGCAGAAATCCAATCGGATTTTTTTTCGGTTTTTAGGAGAAAAAGAAAAACTTAACTAGAACTGAAAATCATTGCGCCGGATTTTACTCTGACGGATAAAAACGACGGAATGGATTCGGGTTTTTTTTATTGTTAAAATGTAAGACTGAACCTCTCTACTTCTCAACCGATTTTAATCTGATCGAATACCAGAGGAGAAACGTACTACGGAATACCGTAACGGACTTTAAATGGTTATGACTATATTGGATACTTAATAAAAAGTACGAGCCAGAAAGCGTGTCAATCTGACTTAAAAAATAAAGAACGTGTGCTAACAAGGTGTATAAGCTATGGCTTGTCCTACCCTACTTGAAAAATCCTTCGGATTTTCCAATGAAAAGTACCCTTTTGATATTGGTCTGTGACTGAACACGCCACAGCCCATACACTAAACGTTAGCACACAGTTTACCAAGCCTAAAATTGCAGAAATCCAATCGGATTTTTTTTCGGTTTTTAGGAGAAAAAGAAAAACTTAACTAGAACTGAAAATCATTGCGCCGGATTTTACTCTGACGGATAAAAACGACGGAATGGATTCGGGTTTTTTTTATTGTTAAAATGTAAGACTGAACCTCTCTACTTCTCAACCGATTTTAATCTGATCGAATACCAGAGGAGAAACGTACTACGGAATACCGTAACGGACTTTAAATGGTTATGACTATATTGGATACTTAATAAAAAGTACGAGCCAGAAAGCGTGTCAATCTGACTTAAAAAATAAAGAACGTGTGCTAACAAGGTGTATAAGCTATGGCTTGTCCTACCCTACTTGAAAAATCCTTCGGATTTTCCAATGAAAAGTACCCTTTTGATATTGGTCTGTGACTGAACACGCCACAGCCCATACACTAAACGTTGGCAAACATTAAAAAAACTATGAGAAAAATATTTTTACTACACCTGATACTACTTTTTACTATAACCTGTTTCTCTCAAGAAATATCAAAAAAAGAAATCCGAAAAAAAATGAAAGCCAAGGAGATAATCTTTAAAGATTACCATGGCGAAGAAATGGTTTTGGCAAAAATGAAAAGCACAAAAAAATGGGGCCTCTACACTATTTCTACAGGAATGGAAATTGACGATTTTTCTTATGAAGAAGTGATTGCCCCTAAATTCGATTCACTAAGCTTTTTTGGAACAGAGGATCGCTTTCAAATCGTAAAACAAAAGGATAAATACGGAGTTCTTTTACTTCCTTATGAAATTGAAGACGCTGCCGATAGAGTGAATTGTAAATTTGATAAAATCATCCATAAAAAGGTCGATAGTGAAGATTTTGTTCTCATTAAGGAGAGTGAAAAATGGGGTTTAATCGATTGGTTTGAAGGATTTTATATAGTAGACCCAATTTTTGACACACCTGACGAAGTTCCTTTAATTAAAATGGAAAGTTGGATGGTAGAAACCTTCAAACTAGCAAAAACAAAATTGAAGGCTGACCTTGTAATTTTTGATCCAAACAACGGAGATGGTGCTTTAAAAGCACGAAGTAAAAAAACTAAAAAGTGGGGAATGTATCAGTTTTTGGATATGAACATGGAGGAAAAAGAGTTAATACCCATGCAATACGACAGCTTAAATTTTTATCCCTTTAATGGAAAGTACACTGCCGTATATAACAACGGAAAAGTAGGATTTTACCTCTCTTACTGGAGTTATGATGAGCAGGCCAAACAAACTGTAGCTTGTAAATATGATGATTACAAACGTTTTGATACCGATGGTGTTTCAAAACTTGCGGTTAAGAAAAACGGCAAATGGGGTTGGGTTGATTGGCTTACGGGAGAAGAAAAAAGTGAGTTTATATACAAAAGCCCTGACGATTTACCCTATCCGCATTACAAACAAAATTATTGGTTTGATGATTAAAAATTTATCCCTCAAAACTAACCGATAACAAACATAAAACAATACCATTGCTAAACAAACTTGAATCAATCACAACTATGAAAAATATATTTTTATTCTTAATAATAGTATTATCCATAAACGTTTCAAATGCTCAAGAGCATAAAGAATACTATGAAAACGGACAATTAAAATCTATTAAAAACTATGATAATACCATAGAGCACGGTTCTTTTATTGAATATTACCAGGATGGTACGCTTTCAGAAAAAGGAACTATGAAAAATGGAGAGCTAGAAGGAGAATATTGGAGTTACAATAAAAAAGGACAATTAGATGACTATGCCACATATAAAAATGGCTATAAAGATGGTCCTTTTCAAACGTTTTGGGGAACCGGAGAATTAAAAGAGGAAGGAACCTATAAAAGTGTTTATTTTTTTGATGGCAAATACGACGAAACCATTAGAACGGGTGTATATAAAGCATATCTGCCCAATGGGGTCATTGTTATAAGTGAAAAATTAGGAATTAATAAGTATAATGAAGAGATTGCTATAGGTAAAGCGATACGGAACAATTATTACGCGACTGATGACCCTTATAAATTTATACTAAAAGAGGAATCTAATTTGCTAGATGGCAAATACCATGGCGTAAGTAAGGAATATTATGAAAATGGGCAACTTAAACGAATAGGAGAATTTATTAAAGGAGAGGAAGTTGGCATACACAAAGCGTATTACGATAATGGGCAACTAAAAAGCAATACCACCTTTCTAGATGGTAATGAAATTGGCTTATATGAAGAATATTTAGAAAATGGTTCCCCATCTGAAAAAGGTAATAATGGAGAAGTAGGAAACTGGACGACCTATTGGAATTATTATTCAAACGGCCAATTAAAAAAATATTATACTAAAGAGGAATATATCGGTTTTACGGGTCATTATGAAAGTTATTATGAAAATGGGAAACTAAAGGAAAAAGGTGAATACAAAGATAATGACAAAGAAGGAGAATGGTCTTTCTATTATGAAAATGGAGAATTAAAGGAAAAAGGCGCATACAAAGATGACTACAAAGACGGAGAATGGTCTTTCTATTTTTCAAACGGTCAATTAGAAAAAAAATATACTGAAGATAACTCTAGCGATTATAACGGCAATTATGTAGAGTATTATGAGAATGGAGAACTAAGGTTTAAAGGTGAATTTGTAGATGATGAAAAAGAAGGAGAATGGTATCAATACACTATTGACGATGGTGAAAAGTATAAATTCCTGTTTGAAAACGGGGAAATTGTAAAATCAAAAAAAGTAAACTCTGTTAATGACCCTATTGAAGATCAATTTTTTAAACTAAAATTTAAAAATAAGTGTTATAAAGAAATACAGTTAGCTCTAGCCAGTAGAAAAACAGATGGTGAATGGGAAACCAAAGGGTTCTTTGATATAAAACCAAATGAAGAAGTCTATTTAGCAAATACTATAAATATAATTTATTATTATTACGCGCACTCTATTGATGGAGGAAGAGATAAATGGGAAGGAGATAATGTATTAGAAGTGCTAGGAGATGACTATAATTTTATCAAAAAAACAATACCTTCAGATAAAGCGTATGGAGATCATTATACCAACATAACTTGTAATAATTAAAAGTCTTCTTTATTAAAACCCCTAGTAATGTCTATAAATTTTGGAATAAAAAACAGATAATCACTTTTTGCATAATGCGAAAAAAAATAACATACATTATAATTTCGATTCTAGTTCTAAATAATTTTTCATGTAAAAATGAGAAGAAAAATAAGGCTCTAATTTTAGGCCTAGAGACCGAATCGAAAACAGATTTAATGGATGTATATGACTCTGGCAAAAGAAAAATTGAAAGTATTGAACCATCAGTAAAAATAATATTTAAGAATTTAGTAATTCACACCACAAAAGTATTCGGAACTTGGACTCAAGACCCAACTGCCCCATTTGCTGATTTTAGACTAAGTGCTAAATCATTTAATGTGGTGGATTTTGAAAGTGATAGTGATATTCCCTATCTATTAGATAAAAACGAAATCACCGTTTTTTACAAAGATAAAAGTCATAAAGAAATAATTACATCAACTGAAAATGACACTCTAAAAATTAAATGGGCTAACAATAATACTGAAACTGAATATGTAAAATTTTAAAACACCATTAAAAGCATTATAATAGTGCCGGCAATAAGAAATGAAAAAAGAAATCACTAAAGCAAAAAAATCAAAATTAATACTTCAAGTATATCATAATTACGTCCAGTATCATAAGAATCTGAAGTCGTTTTCAGACAGAAAAGAAATAACAGCATGGAAGACCGAACTCAATTCTAAATCTGCCTACTTGAAAGACGGAAAATTGATTTTATCTAAATCTGACTATAATACAGACCTCTTAAATTGTGACCTTATCATCTTGAATGATTTTAATTCTGAATCAGAGATTAAAGCCTTAAAACAAGTCCAATATTTCAATCTTGTTGGGAAGGTGAAATTCGAAATATTTCAATTAAAGAAAGTGGATAACCAAATAGAACTTCATCTTCTTTATGATTATTATGAGATTGGTGAACCAAAAAGGGAGAATTTCAAGCTCTGCAATTTAGAGATGAACACTTCTATTGAGATTAAAATAAATGGAAAATTAGACCATTCATTATCAAGCGGTCAGGAACGCACCTATAAAGAACATTGCTATATTTTTCATCTCATCGGAGAAACTGATGAATTTGAATTAGTAAGAGAGCCATTTAAAGGGAGTATAAAGCAAATCCCTAAACCTTCAAAAAAGGTGGATTTGATGAGGAAATTATACTAAAAAATCTAGAAACACCAATCGTTAGCAAGCCTATGAAAACACGACTACTCACTTCCGTCGGAATTATAATCTTATTAATTTCCTGTAAACAAAACGAAACTCAAAAATTTGAATCGAAAAATAAGATTGAGGAAACTGTTTTTACAGAACAATACATTGAAAATGATAGCTTACTAATGCTATTGAAATCCGACTTATATAGAATAGCTTTTAATCCGATATTTGAAGGAGAAGGAAAACCTGAAATTAACACACACAACAAAACAGTTGCTGATACTAGTAAAACACTAATTTTTGACAAAACTAAAATTCACTTTTATCGAGAATCAAATTGGGAAATAATAGTTTCAGCCAAGATAAATAATTCGCGTTTTAAATTTTTAGACACTATTACTATTGGGGAAAAAAAAGGAATCCTTGAAAATATAGTAAAAACAGAATTAAAAGCTAATTCAATTACAATTGGTAATTTGAAACATACAACACTTTTCATTTTTAAATTTGAGAACGATATATTGAAAGAAATAGTTTACAAATACGACGAGGATTAAAAAACGATTTGCCAATCGCATGATGGCTCTAGAAACTAACAGAGTGCGGCCTCTCACAACACCGTTCGTATGCGGTGTAATCGGATTTAATACAGGACTGAAATCACGATTGAATTTAAATCTAAATGAAAAATAAAAAAATGATTTGCCAACAACGTGTATAATTAATTGCTTGGTCACTGCCGACTTACGAACATTCCTGCGGAATATTCTATCCGTCATTTATTTGCTAAATTAGTTGCTTAACCACGCAACTAACCATACACAAGACCGTTGTCTTTAATGCTAAAAATATTGCTAAACCACAAAGTTCAGACTTTAGTTCAAAGTCATTTTTAAAAAAAAAAATTGAAAATAATTGTGGTATATTACATTCAAACGCGAACTGAGAATCGACATAAAATTTAGTGATTATCGGATTTTAATTATATGTAGCGCTTTTTTGTTTTACAGTAAGTACTTGTGTCATGTTACTGTCGTATTGGTGTCATGACTATGTCTCAATGCTTACAGCACCAGCAAGAGCTTATTAATTAGCTTTGCATAATAAATAATATTAAAAGCAAAATAATAATGGATGCTAATACAATTAATTTAAGAGATATTAAAAAAATGAGATTAGAGCGACATTGGTCTCAAGAACAATTAGCAGAAATGAGCGGGTTAAGTATAAGAACTATTCAACGAATAGAAAACGGAGAAAATGCTGGTTTAGAATCATTAAAATCTTTGGCATCTGTCTTTGAAACCAATATTACCGATTCGGATAAGAAAGAAGAAATAGAACAAATTAGAAAAGAAGAAGAATATATTCAAAATGTAAAAGGGTTTTATGGATTTATTGCGCTAGCTATATTAAGCTTGGTTGGATTCTTTATTCTTGCGCTTTTTGATTCTGATTCAGAAGGCTGGTTTTTATTTTTTTATATGCTGATTTTTTATGCGCTTGCTCTGGGAGCTGCTTTTCTTAACATTTTTGATTTCTTTGGGGAAAATTGGAAAAGAAAGATGATTAATAAGAAATACAAGAAGAATTAATTTTTTATACATTAATGAGGAATTAGAAAGTTGAAAAGAACTAAAGACAACACCGTATGTAATTTATTGCTTGTTCTAGCTTACTTACGAAAGTCCTCGCGGACTTTCTATTCAGTAATTATTTGCTAAATCAGGTGCTTGAAACACGCAACTAACCATACACAACAACGTTAATTATATTAAACCTTAGATGATTTCAAGAGTCTAAGAATAAAGTTTTAAGAATAAAATTATAATGAATAAGGTTTTTGCAAGTTTACTAATTATGGTGTATTTGATATCATGTGATAAAGATAATGATAACATAAATATACCTGTAATTTCTGTACCAACAGTCAAGTTGAATACTACCTATGAAGTAAATATTACGGAAGACATTACTTACGCTGAAGGACTTAGTCATGATAGTTGGAACAGTGCCAATACCTCTGTAGTTTCGTTATTAATGGACTCTTATGTTCCAGATAATGATTTGCAAAATCGCCCTTTATTAATGTTAATTCACGGTGGCGGATTTTCTGGTGGTTCAAAACAACAGGAAGTATTAGTAGATATGTCAAATTATTACGCCTCTAGAGGCTTTGTTGTATTTTCAATTGACTACAGGCTTAGAGGTGATATGGGAACAATTCCACAAGAATGGATAGATGTCACTACTAATGTTGAGCCGGCAGAACTCGGTCAGCTTCTTGCTTTGTACCCTGCTCACAGAGATGCTAAAGCGGCTTTACGTTGGATTATTGCCAACGCCGATAATTATCACATCGATACGGATTACATTACTGTTGGTGGCGGTTCAGCGGGAGCAATTACATCAATAGGTCTAGGTGTATCAGAGTTGGGTGATTATAAAGATGAAATCAGCTTAAGTGAAGATAACACTCTATCAACAACGAATCTTTCTACAACGTATGAAGTACAAACAATTTTAGACTTTTGGGGCTCCAAGGTATCTTTAGAAATACTTGAATCAATTTATGGACACCAAAGGTTTGACTCAAATGACCCAGCTATGTTTATAGCTCATGGAACAGAAGACACCACCGTACCTTTTAGTAGTGCGGGAGATTTAAAAACTATATGTGAAACAAATGAAGTTGATTTTATTTATTATCCATTAGAAGGCAGAGGTCATGGCCCCTGGGGAGCTACTGTGAACGGAAAAAGTTTGTCAGATTTATCTTTTGATTTTATTGTAGATAACCAGAATCTGAATGTTGAATAAAAACTACCGCCAACACGGTATAAAAATAATAGCGGTTTAATCGCTAAAACTAAAGTAAGTAAATATAAAAAAGGTCTGTGCTTAACCGAAAAGTTAGTGTGTGAAAATCCGCTACTATTCTTATACTAGACCGTTGTGGCTAATTGAAAAAACTGTCGTTCAAGTATTTTATGACTAAGAAAAAAAAGACCTTAATAATCAGAATCATTTTGTTCATTGGAACGGCAATTTCCATGTTTTTCGTGCCATGGATTTTGGTAAAGGCTTGGATTCTGCCGCTACCTGATACTGTTCAAGAACAAGTAGATGAAGCAATTGGTCACGGTTTTGATGGCATGATTGTTTATGTGGACCAAGCAGGAAAACCACCAGAATATTACACAGGTGGTTGGAAAGATAGAGAGAATAAAATACCATCAGACCCAAAATCATTGTTCAAAATTGCCAGTATTAGCAAGTTATATACCGCTGTAGCAGCTACTAAATTGGTCAAAGAAAAGCGTTTGTCTTTTGATAAAACACTCGCTGATTATATTCCAGAACTTAGAAGCAGAATTGAAAATGCTGAAAAAATTACCTTGAGGATGATGATTCAACACCGTTCCGGTATTCCAAATTTCACAGATAATCCAGCGTATTGGGAAAACGAACAGGGAAATGGCAAAAATGCCTTAGATTTTGCTCTCGACCTACCAGCTATTATTAAACCTAATGGAGGATATAAATATTCAAACACGAATTATTTATTGCTTCGTAGGATAATGGATGATGTTTTAGGGCATAGCCACAATCAATATATCAAAGAGAAAATATTGATTCCCCTAGAGCTAAAAAACACCTTTTTTTCGATTACTGAAGTCAATTTAGATGATGTCATGAGTGGATATTATGTGGGATATGAGGAAGATTTTAAAGCTCGTGAATATGGGATGTTGGCTACAGCAGAAGATGTGGGTATATTTTTGCGAGCGTTAAACGATGGTTCGGTATTTGACGAGGGAGAAAAGGAAATCTATCTATATGAATATAACCATGGAGGTTTGGTTGTTGGTTATCAAAGTCTTACAGAATACCATAAAGATATTGATGCCGTAGTTGTTCAATTTATCAACACTACGGATTTTGAAGGTTATGAATGGAATTTATCGGAAATTACAATTAACCGAATTGTGAAAATTATTAGAAAGAAAAACTAGCCACAACAATGTGCATAGTGCATAGCACCCTTCGGGATGCTACGACACCATACAAGGAACGTTACCTACCATATGAAAAAACCGATTTCCATAGTAATAATCTTAATCGGATTGAATATCAATGCGCAGGAAATTATGACGGAATGGACTGAGCTAGACGGGCAAACCACCTTAAAAGAATATATTGAGAATCAGGCATACGAATATCTGAATTTTAAGCCGACTCAAAAAGACTCACTAAACGATAACGGAGTTAGAATTTCGCATAGCTCGACTAATACCTAAGTTATTATACGCTGTAAATCAACTATTCCAGATATACCACTAATTGTAATAAACGAATATCCGATTGATAGTTCGGAACAATGGAATTCTATAAAATTGGAAATTATTGAAAAAATAACCCTTCACAAGCCGACTGAACAAACATTTGCGCTTTACGGAACTCGTGGAAAAAACGGACTGATTTTCGTGGAAATAAACAAGCGAAAATGGAGAAAAATAAAAAGAAAATACGCTAGGTAACGCCGTATATAAAAAATAGCTATTACAGGCTTTCCGATATGTTTGTGTGTATTTGCGAAGACCGCCAAATCTTTAAATTTGGCTTTTGAGACGACTTTTGCAACTTCAGGTTGGAGTAGGCATTTTGCACAATCGTATAATTGCCCGCTAATCAATTTGTTTTTAGTAGCGTATCTAATTTCGTAGTCAAGCTCGGAATGATAGATTGCCATATCCACTAAGGAGGATTGTCTTTCATTTTCTTCGGAATTTAAGTCCGAGAAAAAAATAGGAGCGAAGTACAATAAGCAATTACAAATAACTTCATAAATCAAAAATAATACAAATAGTTTCAAGGAACCACGTAGCAGTGATTTTACAGATATATGTATTTAATATCTTGGTCTAAAAGGTTTAGACGTAAATGCTGTATAGTATCTTTGATGGGCTAATAATGTTGCCATTTCTATTTAAGTTTCTGTTTTTTTATTACTTTTATATAAATTTGATTTTCTAGTCTTTATAAAATAATTTCAGACAATCAATTAATATAAAACCAAATAACATGAAAAAAATTACATCTTTATTAGCACTATTCGTTTTGGCGACGACCTTTACATTTTGTACCATATCCTCAGGTGATTCCGTTGAATATGGTTTAGTAACTGACATTACTCAAAGTTTTCCCTTAGCGATAACAGCCAATGAAACTGGCGAATGTATAAGTTTTTCAGAAACGTCACCATTTGATTTAAAGTCAAACTCCCAAATTTCTGAAAATTATAGTAGAGTAAATGGCATAATAATAAATAGCCTTTATTGGGAAGTAGTCGATTATGTTGGAGATGAAGGTGTTTTTCTAAATAGCGGAGTATTGAAAATAGGAAATACTTCTTTCGATATGGGTAAAGTGGATTTAAAGGCTTCAGATGTAGCAGACGCAAAGTTTCTGTTTTCAGATACTGCTAAATTAAGTGCAATTGCTCAAGAAATTTTACCTACAGGTGTAGTTACAGTAACCATAGAGGCTGCTAGTGGTGGTAATTGTGACAATGATTTTAGTTTTAACTTAAGTATAACTGCCAATGTAACGGTGACCGTTTCTCCTGCATAATTACCTAGTAAAAAAATATGTATAAAAAATGCAGTCTAGAAATAGACTGCATTTTTTTGTTAGGTATTTTACACAATCATTCATATTTAAATTCGTCCTTAATTTTAAGAAAACCATATTATGTAATGGGTGGTTGTTTTGTACTTTTATAGCGGGTAAAGGAATCATTAATATTTAAAAATACACCCCTGTTTTTAAGGGTAATTACAATGACAAAATTAAACGGAATGAATAGACTACAACACATAGAAAATGAGATTTCTGAACTAAGAAGTCAATTACAGCATCATACGCTTTATCAAAATTTAAATAATTTAAATGATATAAAAATATTTATGGAAAATCACGTATTTGCCGTGTGGGATTTTATGTCACTTTTAAAAAATCTTCAAATAAATCTGACTAAAGTTGAGACACCTTGGACACCACGGAAAAATTCAACACTCTCAAGATTTATAAATGAAATTGTTCACGGTGAAGAAAGTGACATTAATGAATTAGGAGAACCTAAAAGTCATTTTGAAATGTATTTGGATGCAATGTTGCAGGTAGGTGCAAATACAGATAAAATAAACAATTTTATAAAACATATAGAATCTGGAAATTCTGTTGAATATTCATTAAATGAAATTAGCATAGACAAAAGAGTAGCCGATTTTATAAAGTTTTCATTTTCAATTATTGAAACAAACAAAACACACCTTGTTGCTTCTGCATTTACATTTGGACGAGAAGATGTTATCCCAGATATGTTTATCGAAATTCTCAAAAATTCCGATTCTGGAAACAAGTCATATAACAAATTGACCTATTATCTTGAAAGACATATAGAATTAGATGGAGATGAACACGGACCACTATCTCTTAAAATGATTTCAGAACTTTGTGGAAATGACAACCAGAAGTGGAATGAAACACTAACAGTAGCAAAACAATCATTAGAGAAAAGAATTGGTCTTTGGGATTCAATTAATGACATCATTCAAAATAAAAAACCAGCATATAACAATGTATAAAAAACATAGGGCGTTCGTGCATAGTAACTAAATCCGCTAAATATAAAATTTGATATTTATAGGAAGAAAAGATAAAAGCAAAATATTTATATTAAGCTAAGTAATAAACCGAAACGAAAATGCCTGTGAACTGCCCTACGTTTCTTATACTAAACGTTCGTGATAATTATTAATTAACAGAAAAAAAATAGATGATTAGATATATCTTAAGCTCAATAATATTAATCACTTTGATGATACTATTTACACACTGTAATTCTGTACAAATAAACACTCATAATAAGAACAATAAAGCAGACATGGTGAATGCCAAGAATAATAATCTTTCGAAAAAAGAATACTCTACTTACCATACATTCAAAGCCGTTTTCAAAGGTATTAAATATAATAAATGTTTGGGAAGAACGGCGATGTGTCCAGTTGATTGTGGTAGTTCTGGTAATTTTGCAAATTTTAAGATATTAAAATACGAAAATTTAGAGGGAGGTGGCTTAGCTCGAAGAGAGCGACTCAAAAAATACACTATCCAAACTTCAGATTATCATAAAAACAGCTTCAATAACCCCAATACTAAATTCATTGATAAACTCAAGCCAAATGATGAGGTTGATATCGAAATAGTATTTATTTATGACCCAACAATCCCAGTTGTAAAAACTATTGAAAAAGTTATAAGTATAAAAAAAAGTCACTAACAAAGTATATAAAATCATAGTATCCCTTGGTATGCTAGGCTTCATATTCTAAGCGCTGTGAACAATTAAAAAGAACATAATAAAATTAGAAACTATAAATAGTTTTATTTATTACTCAATAATAAGAAAATGATTTTAGAACAAGAGCAAAAATTTAAAGAAGTACTTTCTAAAATAGAAGGAAAAGTTAATGAACAAAGTTTTTTTAATAAGTTCTTAGAGTTGTATCCCGACGTTTGGAAAAAACATAAAATCACGTTTTCAAAATTTAAGAGAAGTAAACAATTTGGACAAACAATTCCATTACCAAAACCTGAAGTTTCTTTACGCAAAGAAATTAGAATATGGCTGAGAAAAAGCAGCTAACCTTATACAATAACATTGTAAAAAATTCAGGTAAAACCCTCCAACTCTATCAAATCCTCCCCAAAATAATTAAAGTTACCCCCCTACTCTTAAGTATTATTTTCAATATAAATTTTTATTCCTTAATGATTTTATTTCTCAAGATTACCCCTCCTTTGTTTTTAATATTGTAATAATAAAAACCATTACTTAGATGACTTAAATTTAGTTGCAAATTGTTTGAATTTAATTTAAATTCCCCAACAGATTGGCCTAATGAATTATAAATTGCGAATTCTAAAGGTTCCGTTTTTGAAGTATTTAATTTAATAGTTACAAAACCTTTTGTAGGGTTTGGGTATACTGCTATCTGTTGCTGCGAACTTGCAAGATCTTCTATTGAAAGAGGCTGTGTACTTGCAATCCAATTACTTGCTAAGCTATTATCTGAATTCAAATCAATTAATTGTAAATACGGACCTGTTCCGTCTGCATCCTCTGGCCAAGGAGCGCTGTCTGTATAGGCTACCTCATCTATGGAGTTTCCAAAAGCATCAGATAAAATAATTTCATAAGAGCTATTGCTTAGTTCTCTAGTAAACGATCCTAGAGGGGTAAAACCATAATAATTTTCAAATACCGTGGCATCATTACTTAAATATATTTTCTCATTTCCCGTCACTGAGGCGTTGGCAGGAAATTGATATGAAATCCCTAGTTCTCTAATATAGTAACCTGTTAAATCTATACTTTCATTGGACGTATTCGTTATTTCAATAAATTCAAGCTCTTTGCTAGAATACCCTCCATCCTCTAGAGGATTGTAGTGAATTTTACTGATCACTAAATCAGGAACAGAAACATCCAAGCAATTATTTAAAGAACCTATATTTGTGTTCATCCAATTGATACGGTTTTGAATCCAATCTTTCATCGCGATGATATTTTCAGTTTGATCGGCTACTGTTGGCCAATTGTCTTGAGATGGCCATCGTTGTAATTCCCTTACTTGTGATTCACTCAATAAATTGGAATATTCATCAATTAGATTTGTGATTGTAAGATAGTTTAACGTTTGATTTACAGCAGTTAGCTCAATCCAGCGTTTTGCCAAATAACAATTAAAGGTTTCATCTAGAAATAAATCTTTCCAAAATTTAGCTCCTGTATTTTCAAGTTCAAATTGCCATACATCATAAAAACTTCTATCAAATCCGAAAATAAATAAATCATTCCCGAATGAAAAATTATAATCCCAAATAGGCCCTGCTCTCAGTTTACCTCCTCTATCTTTATGGAAATAGGTGCTTAATTCGTAAGAATCTGGATTTGAGGCAATTTCTGCCACAATCATATAATCTACAAAACTTGGCACATCTATGATTGATGGGTACCCATTAGTTATTGAAGTATTCACGGGATTTGTTTGAGCTGCCAAATCATAAAAAATATTTTCTATATAACTGGCTTGTTGTCCTATAATATCCTCTGTTTTTGGATAGTGATGCAAGAAATTAGTATCCCATCCTCCATAATTAGGCATCGTCCATGCCACTTCATCTCCTCCTGTTACTTTATCTGCTTTTACTATGTATCCTCCTGTTACTTCAGGAAAACTCGTATCAGAATCAGCTATTTTTTTTAAATTCACTCTATCAGAATCTCTCTTAACTTTTTCGGTTAAAATGTACACCCCTTTGTAATCATCGTTAACAATTAATTCAATATATTTCACTCTAGGCGCATAATTGCCCATATTACTAGCTAATGTGTAAGACAAATAATCACGAATCATAGATGGATCAAATGCTAAAGAATTTAAAACCCAATCATTTTCAGAGGGCATCCCTACTAAACTAATATTGTTATTGGAATCGTCATCTTCCAGAAGAGTGGTAAATCCATATGGTTTTTTATCCAATGTTTGAGAACTACTTCCTCTTAATTCAATTCCTATTCTACCATTATAATTTAAAAAAGAATCATTCGTAATATCTGACAAATAATTCCTGGTTCCGTCAGGTCTATAAATAAGTTGCATTGTAGCAAGCAATTTTGGTTCGTCTGGTATATCGTAGGGTGCATTTGTTGCGGGGTCAATATCTGTTGAAATTACCATAATAGGTAAGTTACTATCGTTTAGAATTGTTTGTTGCGCAAATGACACTTGCCAAAAAAGCATAAAAAACAATTGTAAAAGGATTAATTTTTTATTCATGCGCATCAATTATAGCAGGGCTTATATAAATTTCAAAATGCATTAAAATTAAGAAAAATAGTGGATTAGGATTTTTAAACAGAGTAGTTTTATTATTGCAGTTATAAGTAAAGATAATTTATGCACAGGAATTAGAGTTGAAATAATTCCAAATATTCTCCAAAATAGTTTGCCTTACCTACTATGGGCTCGTAATTACTAATAAATAAATCTCCGAATACATTTTGTTGAGTGTTAATGGAATTGGTTCTTCACTAAGTAAGGTGTTTTAATATTTTAACATAACGCAATCTAAGTCTGAAAACGTATCGTTACAGGTGTAAGCTATGAAATTTTTAAATTACTAATATTAATTCGTTATTATTTTATAAATTATTTTCACCTTTCATGTCTTTACGTTGAAGGTTTTCTTTATTAAAAGTACATATTTGAATACATTTAAAGACATTATGAAAAAACTAATCTACTTGCTTGTTGTTGCTCTGGTGTGCAACACATTCTCTATTACCGCACAAAATATAAAAATGGAACTCCTGGTTCCGCAACCTTTTTTACAAGGTTCAGATACAGGCGATATGGAATTTGCCGACCTCGACGGTGATGGTGATATGGATTTAATAAGTACCGGTTCAGGAAATATGTCTGATGGTACTGCCCACGGAGCTCTAACCACGCTCTATTTCAACGATGGTGCCGGTAACTTTACAGCTGTTAGCAATCATGGATTAGAAAACATAAGAGTAAGTAAAATTGCATTGGCCGATATCGACGCAGATGACGATTTAGATCTTATGATATCTGGAGCTACGCAAGGTGCCACTCCATTAACTAAACTGTATACTAATGATGGTATAGGCACCTTCACCGAAGTCGTCAGTACATTATTTGACACTCTTGAAAACGGTTATTTTAATTTCGGTGATATTGACGGGGACACGGATCAAGATATAATCTATTCGGGAAGTGACAACATATTTGATGTTGTCGCCTTTATAAACGACGGCTCAGGGAACTTTAGCCTTTCAAGTGATATAGGTGTTACAAACATAAGCGGGGTGCTAGAATTATTTGATGCCGATGGCGATAATGACCTCGATATACTTATTATGGGAGTTGACCAAGATGAAGAGGTGGTAACCAATTTGTATAAAAATAATGGAGCCGGAAGCTATACAATTTTTAACAATGCTGGATTCAATCCACTCAATTTCGGTGATATTGCTATTGGTGATACAGATGGCGATGGCGATAAGGATGTTCTTATTGCGGGCATGCTAGATTTTGATGTTGAATCTGAATTTTATACCAATAATGGTGATGGAACTTTTACACTGGCAGAAGACGTTCCTTTTATGGACCTAGGTTTTGACGGAGAGACTTCTTTTAACGACTTTGATAACGATGGCGACCTAGATGTATTTATCATAGGGTCGGCAGATGGCGGACTACCCAATATCTTTAGCCATATCTATGAAAATTTAGGTTCAAATAATTTTATTCTTTCTGATGAATTCACAGGAGCATATTTATCCACCCATGCAGTTGCTGATATAGATGGCGACTCCCTGTTGGATGTTGTTATAGGGGGTACTACAACTGGAAACCCCGTACGCGGTTCGTTTATGTATAAAAATGCATCTCTTCTAAATACAAACGACGAAACGATTCGTACGAATATCAGTATCTATCCAAATCCATCAAATGATTTTATAAATATATGTTCAGATAAAGATCAGCTGCAAAAAATAGAACTTTACAGTATGACTGGTAGACTCATTTTTAAAACAGATTTAAATACTAATACATATGCGCTAAATATTTCCAATTATCCAATTGGGACCTATCTCCTATGGATTGTGAATCAAAATAATGAGAGTATTCATACAAAGATTATGAAAAAATAACGTTTGCCAACATCGTATAAAATTCCTGGCGCTAACTTATCAATAATCGAGTAATTTGAACAAATATTAGTAACTTAAACTTCCTAAAAACACGAATAAGCTTGCCTTGCTGCATACCAAAGTGGTGCCTTTTATCCTGAGCAGCGCCGCTAGGAATGTACCTAAGGGATACATCCCATTCATATTTAAACTTCAAAATTTAAGGTTTAAGATTCTTCGTGTTGAACCTTAAACCTTAAACCTTAAATAGTAAATATTATATTTTGAATTCTGTTCTTTATCTCACTAACTTCTTATACTTAATACGCTTTGGCATTAAATCACCACCAAGGCGTTTTTTCTTGCTCTCTTCATATTCACTAAACCCTCCTTCAAAGAAATAAACTTGGCTATCCCCTTCAAAAGCTAATATGTGTGTACAAATTCTATCTAAGAACCAACGGTCGTGACTAATCACTACGGCACAACCTGCAAAGTTTTCTAGTCCTTCTTCCAAAGCTCTTAGCGTGTTTACATCAAGATCATTGGTAGGCTCATCTAATAGTAATACGTTTCCTTCTTCTTTTAAAGTCATCGCTAGGTGCAAACGGTTTCGTTCTCCACCAGAAAGCATGGATACCTTTTTATTCTGCTCACTACCAGTAAAGTTAAACCTACTTAAATAAGCTCTAGAATTCACTTCCTTCCCTCCCATCATTACTAAATCTTGCTCGTCACTAAAGTTTTGCCAGATTGTTTTTTCTGCATCAATGTTAGAATGTGCTTGATCTACATATGCAATTTTTGCAGTTTCTCCAGTTGTAAAGCTTCCTTTATCTGGAGTCTCTTCACCCATTATCATTCTAAAGATGGTAGTTTTACCTGCACCGTTTGGTCCAATTACTCCTACAATTCCTGCTTGCGGTAAACTGAAGTTTAAATCTTCATATAATAACTTATCTCCATAGGCTTTAGAAACTCCATTAGCTTCTATCACATTAGTTCCCAAACGTGGGCCATTAGGGATATATATTTCTAACTTCTCGTCAAGTTGTTTTTGATCTTGACTCATTAATTTGTCATAATTATTAAGACGTGCTTTCTGTTTGGTCTGACGTCCTTTTGCTCCTTGACGCACCCATTCTAGCTCGCGCTCTAATGTTTTTTGACGCTTAGAAGCTGTCTTACTTTCTTGTGCCATACGTTTCGATTTTTGATCTAGCCAAGAGCTGTAGTTTCCTTTCCAAGGGATTCCTTCACCTCTGTCTAATTCTAAAATCCATCCTGCTACATTATCTAAGAAATATCTATCGTGAGTTACCGCGATTACCGTTCCTTTATATTGAGCTAAGTGATGCTCTAGCCAGTGTACACTCTCTGCATCAAGGTGGTTAGTAGGTTCATCTAATAATAAAACGTCTGGCTCTTGAAGTAGCAATCTACACAAGGCCACGCGTCTTTTTTCTCCACCAGAAAGTGGTCCTATTTTTTTATCGCCATCTGGTGTGCGCAAGGCATCCATAGCAATTTCTAATTTTGTGTCAAGTTCCCAAGCGCCTGCAGCATCTATCTCATCTTGTAATACCGCTTGTCGCGCCATTAACTTGTCCATTTTATCTGCATCACTGTACACCTCTTCTAAACCAAACATATCGTTGATCTTGTTGTACTCATCAAGAATAGCTACTGTTTCTGCAGCACCTTCTTTTACCACCTCAAGCACCGTTTTTTCTGGATCTATTTGTGGCTCTTGTTCTAAATACCCTACAGAATATCCTGGCGCAAAGACCACATCACCTTGGTAGTTTTTATCTACGCCTGCAATGATTTTAAGCAAAGTAGACTTTCCACTACCGTTGAGACCTAAAATCCCGATTTTTGCTCCGTAGAAGAAACTTAAATAAATATTTTTTAATACTGGAGTTTGCGCATTCTGAAAAGACTTTGTCAATCCAGACATGCTAAAGATTACTTTTTTATCGTCGCTCATGTTCTTATTGTTGTACTATTATTTGGGTAATTTGGTAATTGGATATATGAGCAATTGGTTTATCTACTGTATAAACGTAACACTCACTCTAAATCTAAAGTCAAGGGGTGTTTTAAACTCTTTCTTTCGTCAATCTTGTTAGGACTTAAGAGAAGTGAAAAAATCTTGCTGCGCAAAATTATATTTTTCACTTGTTTGAAGCCACCCGTCACCTGGGTTCTATTAAACTCTTCCTTTTAAGGCGTTAAACACCCAAGCAATAGCAAAAAAGCCTATCCCTACAGTGGCAAAGCCCCATCCTGCAACATCTGCATATCTGTAGATTCCCATCCCGATTAGGATGAATCCCATTAAAATCATTATAAATGTTGCCCACGCGAGCACTGTATTTTTATTCATTCCCATAAGATTGTTTTAGTTTGTTAGCCTACTTTATTTTAATATGCTACGCTGCTCAATAATTGAGTGGGGCCCTAGAACAACGTTTAAAATAAGCGGAAGCAAATATCGCTATTTAATATAAAATAAGCACCCCTAAAGGTGCTTATTTATTAGGCTGGCAGAAACCCAAACTTACCTTGCTGGTAGTCACGTAAAGCTTCCATAATTTCTGTTTGAGAATTCATCACATAGGGACCCCAACTTTTAATCTCCTCATTAATAGGCTCTCCAGACAGAAACAGAAGTTTACTTTTTTCTTTTCCTTTTATCAGGATACCATCACCGTCCTGTTCAAACCAAAGCATTTGGTTTTCGTTCATCTCTAATGATTCCGAAGCATTTATTTTCACTTCCCCTTTAATCAAATACAGTAAAGATTGGTGGCTCTTAGGAATCCTTAAAAAATACTCCCCACCTACTTCAACGTCTATCATAAAAGCGTTGACCGCGGTTTGCGTGGCAATCCGACCATTGGTTTCTTCTAGCGCTCCAGCAATTACTTGTACTGACACTTTTTTATCTTCGGAAATGACATGTTTAAATTCTTCATTCTTCTCGTGCTGGTAGGCCGCAGGAATCATCTTTTTTTCTGCAGGAAGATTGAGCCATAGTTGAATTCCTTCTAACTCGCCCCCCCTTTTAACAAACTCCTTGGTAGGCCCTTCTGCGTGAATTATACCACGCCCAGCCGTTGTCCATTGTACATCGCCTGCTTTTACCACGCTTTCATTCCCTAAAGAATCTCGATGCAATTGTTCCCCTTGAATTAAAAAGGTGATGGGCTCAAAACCGCGATGTGGATGTGGCCCTAAATCAAATGGATTATTAAGCTCATTAATGGGATACGGACCATAATGATGCAGCAACACAAATGGATCTATTAGCGCTATGTCCTGCGTAGGGATGGGTTGCCTTAATTTGATAGGGCCCATATTTACAAAGTCGCTTCTTCCTATCTTTTTTATGCTGTTATTTTTCATTTTACTTTCTTTTTAAATTATTGATAATATCGAGACTAACCATCTAAGCACCTTCCCACATCAAAAGGAAAGAGCTTCTTTCAACCTTAAAAGTACTATCTTATTTTATCTAACAAATCACTAAGTGTTCCCGCTTCTTTTAAAGTTAAGTTTGACAAGAGATCCTTTCTTTTAGCGGCATCAATTTCAGTTAATAATTGCAGCCCATCCTTAGTGATTTTTATATGCACTACCCTCCTATCGCTGGCACAGGCAACTCTTGTAATCAAAATCTTATAACACAACTTATCCATAAGTCGCGTCACGTTGGGCGATTTTTCTAACATCCTATCTTTTATAGTATGCACCGAAATAGCCTCTCCAGCACCTCTTAAAATTCTGAGGATGTTATACTGCTGCGACGAAATCATATATGGCTTAAAAAAGGTTTGCTGCTTATTTTGTATCCAATTTGCGGTGTACATCACATTAAGCAAGGCCTTTACTTTATCATTGGCAAACGTGCTCTTTATGTCTTCTGAAATATCTCCCATATTTAAAATAATAATTAGTAGATAGTAATTAGTGGTCAGATTATAGTATTTTCTGAAACAACCGCTATATTTAATAGTGGTTAGTCTTTGACTTCAAAGAATAAGTCTTTATTCTTATTCTTTTTAAATCCCAGTAAAGTTTTAACGTTATGAGCAGCGATCATTCGTTTTACTCATTGCACGAATCAAAACCTCTTTATTACTGATTCAAAATTTCACGTAAAACTTTTAGCGTGTTTCGTGCAGTAAGCTTTGGAGCACAGTCGTGGGTCAAAACCCCCTATTGCAGCCAAAACTATTTATTCGTGCACCGCTGTTTCAAACTTCTTGATTTCTTTGTCCAAATTATCACGTAAGACCTCATCTTTAATTCCGGTTTCTGAAAAATTATCATTGAAGCTTGGCAGAGAAAACACGGCTTTAATATTTCCGCCCATATGAGGAAATCTACCCGCCGCAATATCTAAAACAGTCGCGCCACCTCTTGCCCCTGGCGATGTTGCCATTAAAAACAAGGGCACATTGCTCCACACCTTTCCATCAATACGAGACATCCAGTCAAATAGATTTTTAAATACAGTAGAATAGGCTCCATTATGCTCTGCAAAAGATAGTACAATACCATCTGCGCCCTTAATATGGTTTAAAAAACGCTGTGCATTTTCTGGAATACCTATTTCGTTCTCGAGGTCAATGCCGTATACTGGTAGTTCAAAATCATTTAAATCTAAAATAGTCACCTCCACATTCTCTACTTGTTGCGCAGTGTAGATTGCTAATTGCTTGTTGATAGAAGTTTTACTATTGCTTGCCCCAAAGGCTATTATTGTTTTCATACTGTTTATTGTTTTAATATTTCTGAAACAAAGATACACATTTTTAATTTATACATACCTAGGTAAATATTACCAAGGAGTGCAAATATTTATTCAGCGGAATCTATCTACTAGCTTTTTATATTATGTATTTTTACTCAAAACAAATTACACGTGGATATCAACTTCAACAAAAACGAAGATCATAATAAATTACTTGTTTCAGATTTAAGACAACGCTTTGCGAAAGTAAAATTAGGAGGTGGCGAAAAAAGAATTGCAAAACACCATGCTAAAGGAAAAATGACGGCAAGAGAGCGCGTAGACTATCTCTTAGACTCTAAAAAGAAGTCTATTGAAATAGGCACTTTTGCAGGTGAAGGGATGTATGCAGAACACGGTGGATGCCCAAGCGGTGGTGTGGTCGTGAAGATAGGTTTTATAAAAGGTAGACAAGTAATCGTGGTAGCGAATGATGCGACAGTAAAGGCGGGTGCTTGGTTTCCTATCACAGGGAAGAAAAACTTAAGAGCGCAAGAGATTTCTATTGAAAATAAATTACCCATCATCTATTTGGTAGATAGCGCAGGGGTGTATTTACCTATGCAGGATGAAATCTTTCCAGATAAAGAACACTTTGGGCGCATTTTTAGGAACAACGCCGTGATGAGCAGTATGGGGATTACCCAAATTTCTGCCATTATGGGATCTTGCGTTGCGGGTGGTGCCTACTTGCCTATTATGAGTGATGAAGCCTTAATCGTTGACAAAACAGGAAGTATATTTCTAGCCGGAAGTTACCTGGTAAAAGCGGCTATTGGCGAAAGTATAGACAATGAAACATTAGGGGGCGCGACTACCCAATGTGAAGTTAGTGGTGTGACAGATTATAAGTCTAAAGATGATAAAGACGCTCTAGACACCATTAAAAATATAGTCTCTAAAATAGGAGACTTTGACAAAGCTGGTTATAACAGAATCAAAGCTGCAAAACCCAAGTCTGACCCACAAGACATTTACGGGATTCTTCCAAAGTCACGTGCAGAGCAATATGACATGCGCGATATTATCACACGACTTGTGGATGACAGCGATTTTGAGGAATATAAAAAAGGCTATGGCCAGACCATACTTACGGGCTATGCGCGTATAGACGGATGGGCTGTTGGGATTGTGGCAAACCAACGCAAGCTGGTGAAGACAACGAAGGCAAAAACGAAACCGGCTGAGATGCAGTTTGGTGGTGTGATTTACAGCGATAGCGCAGATAAAGCAACCCGTTTTATAGCCAACTGTAACCAGAAAAAAATACCCTTAGTCTTCTTGCAAGACGTTACTGGTTTTATGGTGGGAAGTAAAAGCGAACACGGAGGTATTATAAAAGACGGTGCAAAAATGGTGAACGCCGTGAGTAATAGTGTTGTGCCTAAGTTTACTATTATCATAGGAAATAGCTACGGCGCAGGTAATTATGCTATGTGCGGTAAAGCCTACGACCCACGTTTAATAGTGGCTTGGCCAAGTGCAGAACTTGCGGTAATGAGTGGTAATAGCGCTGCAAAAGTATTATTACAAATAGAAACAGCATCGTTAAAAAAGCAGGGAAAAGAGATTACTCCAAAAGAAGAAAAAGCATTATACGATCGCATCAAGGCGAGGTATGACGAACAGATTTCGCCGTACTACGCAGCGTCTAGAATCTGGACAGATGGTGTTATTGATCCATTGGATACCAGAACTTGGATTAGCCTTGGAATTGAAGCTGCTAATCATGCGCCTATTGAGAAGCCTTTTAATTTGGGGATTTTACAGGTGTAACGGTCTTAGTTATATTATTCTATAAACATGTGTATTGGACGTCACGGATACCAGAACGAACTTCTGCGTGTGATGTCTATGTTGCCCTGTTATCAATACAAAACAAGTTTTTACAATATTTACAATAAACCCCTCGTTTTTCAAGACTACAAAAAATCACAACCACCTTAAATGCACGTATTAAAAACCCATTATCATCCTGATGTAACTTCCTTAGAAAATAAATCTATTTTTACACGACTCGCTACTAGAGGGATCGCAATGCAAGGCACTCGTATTTTACTATTGTATACAGAAAGATATGAGGATTACAGTCTTCCTGGTGGCGGCTTAGAGCAGGATGAAGACCAGATAGAGGGAATGATGCGAGAGCTGAGCGAAGAAACTGGAGCGACAGCTATTAATAACATACAAGTCTTTGGGGCTTATGAAGAATACCGACCTTGGCATAAAAATGACTATGAGGTACAACATATGATTTCTTATTGTTACACCTGCAACATCAATACAACCCTTGGCATTGCCCGTATGGAATCTTACGAAATAAAAAACGGGATGAAAGCGATGTGGGTCAATATCCATGAAGCCATCGCGCATAATAAAAAAACTATAGCAACGAGCGATAAAAAAGGGATGTCTATTGAACGAGAAACTTTTTTATTAGAGCGGATTGCTGAAGGTATCATATAAATAAACTAGAAGTGGAAAAGGGGAAACATGCAACGACTCGCTGGACAATGTGCAAGGAGTGTCTCGGACGCGGCAAAAAAAGCCAGAGGATTCGCAAAAAAGCGAAACTCAGCTACCAGATGGCTTTTGATGCATTTAAAACAACGAAGGGCGAAGGAACGGCTCCTATTCCTCCAAAAGGACATCTATATTCTTGCAGTATGTGTAACGGCTCTGGCTTGCTTCCTGCTTACCACGCTCCTATTGCTGACACAAAAAATTATCCACACGTTGCCATTATAGGAGGCGGTATAGGAGGCGTGGCGCTTGCTGTGGCCTGTCTGCACCGACAAATCCCTTTTACCCTTTATGAGCGCGATAGCGGCTTTGATGTTCGCTCTCAGGGCTATGGCCTCACGTTGCAACAAGCGAGTAAAGCGATAGAAGGTTTTGGTATTTTATCTTTAGTAGAAGGAGTTGTCTCCACAAGACATGTAGTGCATACTACTGAGGGTAAAGTGATAGGCGAATGGGGCATGAGAAAGTGGATGGAGCAAGCCACAAAAACAACTCCTAAACGCAGCAATGTGCACATCGCACGCCAGGCATTGCGCTTAGCTCTGCTTGAGCAATTAGGCGGAGATACGGCAGTACAGTGGGGGCATCAATTAGTAAATTTTAAGGAAGGTGCTAGTGGTCGCGTTGACCTAAGCTTTCAAGTGAATGGACAACCGCAACAGGCCACGGCAGATCTTGTGGTTGGCGCTGATGGTATTCGTAGTTCGGTACGGAGCTTGTTGATTGGTGAAGGCCTTAGTCCTCTACGCTATCTCGATTGTATTGTGATTTTGGGCATTTGTCCTTTGGCGGCGCTCGATGGTCTTGAGAGTTCTTTATTAGACTCTGCAACGGTATTTCAAACTGCCAATGGCAATGAGCGTATCTACATGATGCCATATGCGTCAGACTCGGTGATGTGGCAATTAAGTTTCCCAATGACAGAAACAGCAGCGAAAGCATTGAGCGAAAAAGGCCCCAAAGTACTCAAAGAAGAAGCGGTAATTAGAACACAGTGGCACGATCCAATTCCGCAGATCGTAGCGGCGACCTTAGAAGCTCAGGTTTCTGGTTATCCGGTATACGATCGAGCATTACTAGAGCGGGCATGGTTGGAGAGAGCGGGGCCCGTGACCTTGCTCGGAGATGCGGCGCACCCTATGAGTCCATTTAAAGGACAAGGCGCAAACCAAGCGTTGCTAGACGCACTTGCGCTTGCTCGAGTGATCTCTGGCAAATGTAGACCGAAATCCCAATGGAAAGAAGACGGTTTACGAGAATGTGTATTAAAAGACTTTGAATTAGAGATGTTAGCTCGCAGTGCTCCTAAAGTAAAAGATTCTGCAGCGGCTGCACAGTTTTTACACTCTGAAGTGGTACTCCAAGAAAGAGATTCGCCAAGAGGGCGCTCTTTAAAGAAAAACAATCCATAATAGAAGTTTATCTTTAGATTAGTCCCTATGTTCTATTTCCACTTTTAAAGGGTTTTCATGTTTGATATTGTGATATGGCACGGTGAGATTATCAATATTAGCACGCCTATCAATCAACACCTTAGAGACGACACATTTGCTTCTATTGAAAGAAGTAAATGCTCCATTAGTAACGGTATATGTGATTCTTATCAAGATCTTTTTTTGTTGTATCGATCCTTTTTTATCAGCTCTTTTTCTGCAACTAATACGTCCCACTTATTTATCACATACAGAACATCTATTGTTGACACAGTAGCTATATTCTTTTTGCTCTTTTAACGTATCACAAACCCTACTTGTTCTATGGGGGGTCCTGCCATCAAATATAATAGATTTATTTCTGGTATGAGGATGCGGCTTTTTTCTTTCATTTTCTAAACGTTTCACATTTCTTAATGCAATACTTCGCTTACAAGGCGCTACTTCTATTTTATTACACCCTAAATTAAAAAGCTTGTTATTGTCTTGTATTTTGTTTAGATGGCAGACTTCATCTTTTAGGTTATCATTTATTATATCGGGATCAAAAGAGTAATAAACCAGTGAATTTAATGCGTAGCTTTTGCAATTATTATTTAGACTAGGCACCACCGTTAATCTTCCATCTCTTTTTTGTTTGCCTTGACTGAGCATCCATGCTCTTACTCTACTACTACCGTTAGCAACAAGCACTCTTCGCTCTAAACACTTGAATATAAACAAATTATACACTTCATAAATACCATCAAAACCTAGGACGTTAACCCATATTTCACCTTCTAAATCTTATAGATCTAAGTACTTATAGAGTTTACCTTCAAACTCAGTAATGCTCCTTTCTATACTTAATGACATCCAGCAGTATGGAGGGTTACTAATTGTGTTTCTTGAGTTTTGATACTCACGATTAATTTACTATTTATTTGGTTATACGCAGCTACGTTTTCATCTTACAACATACCAATTATGCTTTATTATTAAAATGTAAAAAACAACTGGTATTATGACTTAAACAGACATACATTTCTAGGTTTAAAATTAAAAAACAACCTCGCTATATAATGGAACTTCTACAGAAATGATTCGCGCAATTAAGATATATTCAGAAAGTACTGATTAGTCTAAAAAATGGCTATGTGATTTCCCATACTTGTTCTTGAATACTTTTGAGAAGTATCCTCTACATGATATTCCTTTGCAAGCGCAGATCTCTGTTATATTTAAATCTATCGTTTTCAACAAATATTTAGCGTGATCCATTCTAAGGCTAAAAATATAGCGCCCTATAGAATCTCCATTGAGATACTGAACACCTACTTTAAGTTTATTTGGATTCATACCTAAGTGTTTGCTAAAGATAGGAATTGTCAATTTTTTTCTCAGTTGTTAATTACATAAGTCCCTAAACAAGTTATTCTGGCAAGTTCCAATTTGCTTAAGGTTGTTTGAATTTCTGCAATATCATCTCTATGCTCTTTAATCTGAGACGCAAGCATATTCATAACGGCAACTTACGTTAGCAAACCTCCTACCAAATGGACAATTTTATTCTCACACGCTATAGAAGCATACTTTTCTGTTTGTACATTTACTCCGCCAAGATGTCTAAAATGGTCCTATGTAGGGAATTTCCGGAATAGCTCTTCAATATTTGTAAATATTTTTATTGCATTTCTTATTTGCAGATTTCCTAATAACTTTTGGTCCACTTTTATAACGGCTATTTTGAGCTTAATATGTGCAGGAAACACTATTTGTACAGAAGTTTCTTTACCCTCTCTCACAATCAAATTTTGATTCTGAAAGATTTTTATAAATTCTTCTTTGTCACCAAACCGATATAAAAAATGACCTTATATATTATATAAAAAGTAATAAGGTCTATCTCCAGTCACAAGGAGGTCAGTCTTAAAATCTGTGTGGAATATAATGTTATAGACCCAAACCTCACAACCTCTGAATATGCTGTACGAACTAATTAATCACTTAACCTGGTTGTTATTCATAGCAATGGTAGAGGCATCGTAACCCTCATCAAGCTCCGAATTAAAGTAAGCAGACATCTCCCTTAAATGTTTCTCACCCGGATCTTCTATTAGGTTAAGTATTTTTTGTTTTTTAGACTGAATGTTTTCTATAGTTTATGTGAAATTATCTCAATGTTAACATATCAAATAGTTCAAAGATTGCTTTAGGGGGTATGTAGATTTTGAGCAGTAGTCTACTATCTTTAATTTGGGAAAATTAATTTGTAAATTGTCTTCTATCTACAATGTCATTTTCGGATAAAAAATTAGCACAAAAAAAATTTACATCTTTTTTAACGAATTATGACCCACGCTAGCATTTAGTAAAACGTATAAGACATACTAAATAAACTGAATTTGTACAGTTACTAAGCATTTGATTTTACAACATCATTTTAAAAATCGCCTTAAAACTAGTAGTATTGTCACGTCACAAAATACTCCTCTAAGTAAACCGATAGGACAATTATCCTTTATAATGACTAGGCAATTTTCCGTACCTTTTTTTGAATACTTTTGAGAAGTACCCTCCGTTTGCTATCCCAACGCGAGCGCATACTTCTGCTACGTTAAGATCTGTTGTGTTAAATAAATGTATTGCATGCCCCATACGAAGGCCCAAAATATAGTGTCCTACAGATTCTCCATAGAGATACTTTACACCTGCTTGAAGTTTCTTTGGACTCATTCCAAAGTGCCTACTTAGCGTGCGAAGCGTTAAACTCGTCTCATAGTTATTGGTTGCGTAATTTGCTAAAGAAGTTATTTTAGATAGTTCAGCCTTACTTAGAGGAGATTTTTCTGAGGAACTATTTTCGCTAAATGATTGAATCTGAGATGCTAGCATATTAAAAACAGCGCCTTTAGTAAGCAACGCTCCTACAATATCATGATCATTATTCTGGCATACTACAGAGGCAAACTTTTTTGTTTGAACATCAATTCCGCCAAGATATCTATAATTTTTTTCTGAAGGGTTCTTGTCAAATACCTCGTGTATTTTTGCAGCAATTTTTTTCGTGTTTCTTATCTCTAGATTCTCCAAAAGATTTAAGTCTAAAATGATCACGGCTATTTTAAGATCAACACCTGCTGGAAATAGAATTTGCACAGAACTTTCTGGACTACCTCTTACAATCATATTTTGGTTCTGTAGTATGTCCGCAAATTTTTCACGATCCCCAAACCTATGCAGAAAACGACCTTTTACTGTATACGAAAAATAATAAGGCCTACTCTCAGATAGCCCCAAGTTCACCTTAAAATCTGAGTGGAATTTAATGTTATAGACCCAGACGCTTAAGCCATTGAATATCCTATATGAACTTATAAACCCTTTTGCTATGTTATTATCCATGGTGATGGTAGAGGCGTCGTTACTCTCGTCCAGCTCTGCATTAAAGTATGTGGCCATCTCTCTTACATGGTTTGCCCCTGAGTTTTCAACCAGATTTAATAATTCTTCGTTTTTTGAGCTATCCAATGACATACACCAAATTTAAAAAAAAAAAATGAAATCAAGTTTAAGCTTATAATAAACATAAATAAGTTATCTCCTGTAATTTGCATTTTATTTATAAAATAACCACAATTAAAGTAGCTTATCACATTTTTGACTTAGAGATATTCTATCACTATCGACTAGTACTGATTTTAACTAAAACCATAAAGGAGAAGCACCAACAAGGCGCTAGCAAGAACATCGATATCCCGTGACTAGCAACAATATATATTTTAAGTCACGGAATACCTAGAACCCCTTAAACTCTATAGAATTAATGTTTTTCCTATCCCCTTATTTGAGTTAGACTCAGCCGTATTTTTTATGGGTTTGGTTATCCTATGATAAAACTAGTAATTTACGAATACAACAAGGCAGAAGATACACTAGCTATTGTTACTACTCACATAAATAAACGATGAAAGAGACAGTAGCTAGAATATTTATACCGTCGCCCTTTACAAAGCGTATCACGGTATCTATAGATTTATAGGACTATCAGTTCCAATAAATCATGTTCCTATTTTTAATTAATTAATTTTGAGAGCTCGCACGAATCAACGTTAAGGTTCTCAGACCAAGGTGTGCTTGTCCATCATCCAGCTTCCATATTATTTCTATTGGTTCTCTGGGGGCTACAGACACCATTGCCTGAAGAGAAACAATCCCACTCTCCATACCTACAGACCTAATACCATTTGTTACCTCCACGGCATTTTGAAAAATACTAAGCGTAGTAATTGCTTGTATGCTTTGTGTTCCCGCAGGAAATTGATCTCCAACATAAAAACTAGACATCGTTAAAAGTCCGAATGCCTTACCCACATCTCCATAGGTAGATGTATCTGCTAAATCTGAAACCGCACCAGAAGAGCTCCACATTGTAAATGTAGAAAGGGCTCCTAAGTCTACTGGAGTAGCAGCCATTGGAAATATTCACTTATTTAATAAATTTTAAAGGACCAAGAAATCAATGGTGCGCGGTGTTTGAATTCTTTTAATGTTTCCCACAAAATTAAATTACACAGGTGTAGCACATTTACTTATTAAAATCACAAAAATCAAAGGTGTTAATCTTATCTTCGTTAGAAATAAAAAGCAATAAATAGACAATACCAGCCATTATTTTCTTGCAACTGTTAATTATCTAATGCTCGGCTCTAATTGTAGAATATGTTAGAGATTTAAGTACTCATCTTTGTGGGGCAATACACCTTCATTACCCCACAAATAATAGAATAGGAATTTATGGAACATTTCAAGGAATTCAAAGTGAATCTCCCCAAAAACTGGATGGACATCTCTGATGAAAATCCTAATGGACCTCCCACTTTCATAAGAAAAGAATGGAATAAAAATCCAGGAATGTTTCAAATATCATTTGCACACTACCTGTTTAACCCTCAATCTAATCCGGAACATAAAGACTTAATAAAGCTATCTAAAGAATTTGATTCTGAAGATAAATTTGAATTAATGAGCACTGATTCGGGTGAATGCCATTACGGTATGTATGGCTATGCAGAATTTAAAAATGAAGAATTTCCTTTTGTCTCTGTCTGGCATTTATCAAACAAGATTAACATTGTTTTTTTAACTTATATTTCCACAGAGAAACAAGAAAAATGTGATATTGATGAAGTGTATGATATCTTTAAAAATATTAAAAGCTAAAAAACCATCAAAACGTGATGCGTCTTTGAGCTCTCACTGCCTTTAGCTTGAGCATTAGATCATAATCAGCTAAGCAGCTGTCTCGTGTTGTTTTGTGTTTAGCACTAAAAATCCACAAATAATTATGATCTAAAACTTAATCTAGATGAATACTATTGTTTGTATTCAGATAAAAGCAACTATTGCATAGATTGAGTCAACGACAGCGATCTATTATCGAGTGTTGATTGACCATCATTATCTACTTTCCATCGCACTTCAATTACTTCTCCTAAAGCCTCTGTAGTAACCATTGCTAGTAGAGACACCGTTGAATCTGCTGCATTTATTGATCTACTAGAATTATCTACTTCTTCTCCATTTAGATAAATACTGTAGGTGGTAGTAGATGCTGGTTTTGCTTGAGTACCAGCAGGAAACATTATTCCATCATGATCACCCGCCATTGTCATAGCTCCTAATCCTGTTCCTGCATCACCATGGACAATAGAAGTTGCATCTGAAGTAACCGCACCATTTGCAGTAAACAATACAAGTTCTTCAAGCACCCCTAAATCTATAGGTGAAGCTCCTGGAGGAATTATAAGCACACAACTCGCCGCCACAGTTAAGGCTCCGTTTGATGTAAACATTCTTCCCTCAAGATTTGTATTGCCACCTAATGAAATCGCACCAACACGTGAAACCAAAGATCCTTTTAAGATAGTGTTAGCAGCAGTCGATAGTGCTGCATTAGACACCCAGAATACATTATTTGAGGTTGCTCCATTGACTAAATTAACTATGGCGTTAGCTGTCGTACTAATTGCCTCAGGACTTCTGATAACAAACAATGAATTTGGATCTCCACCACCATCCAATGTAAGTGCTCCATCAATTGTTGGTGTTCCAGACATTACATCATATACTCCTGGAAACAAAACCTCTCCATTACCAAAAGAGATCCCGTGCGATGCGTCAGTAACTGATAAGGCCATAAGGTCTTGATAGATCTGGTCCATGTCAATGATAGCGCGTGAAGTACTATAAGGTTGGTCAATTTTTAGGCCCTTGTGCTGTCCATTAAATTGAACTAAATACGTTCCAATTCCAGGAGTCTCCGTCATACCTGGTACTGTCTCGGCATCAGCAGAAACGGTAGTAATATTATCACCTAACACAACAAAGTTAATCATTGGTTTTCTAATCTCCTTAAGACCCACCCAATCTGGTGCGAGCGGAGTTCCAACATTTAATTGACTATCAATTAACGTTACGTTAAATATCATTAACCCCGTTGCTGGGAGTGTGATATTATCTCTTTCTGTAGTGGTTAGACGTGGCATTAAAAGACCTTTACTTGTGGAAGAAACATCTAGAATAGAAGAATCGTCTGGTGCTGTTGTCCCTATCCCAACTTGAGCATAAAGGTTAAATGATGATAAGAAGATAAATTGTAGTAAAATACATTTCCAATTAATTTTCATAATATATAGATTTTAAGTTAATACTCTGAAATATTTGGTTACGCCAAATATATTAGAAAAATTGCTTTACATCTAATTTATTTGCGTTTAATCTATGAAATAAATAATTACCCCCTTAAATTAGCGAAATTATAGCGTGAATTGGAATAAAGCCTGAACTGAAATTTAAAATACCCGCTATTACTATGTAGTTAGCGGCAAAAAAATGAGGGAATTAAGAGGCTTTAGTAAGGGGCAATACGCCATTTAAGGAATTTATAGCCTAGAAGAAGCAGATAAAAAAAAATGTAAGCAAAATCTTCATTTTAATATCCCTAGGTATAAAAATATAATTTTTCAGGACAAGCGCTGTTCAGTAATAATGAAAGAGCATCTATCTTAGTGATTGCTAAAATAAATAGATGTAGTACACAAGGTTCGAAGCTCTTGGGATTTGAATTTTCAAAGCAAATGAAAACATTCCATCAGATGTCATTATTATCGAATGAGTCGAATTCAGTAGTTACTAAGGAAGCAAATATCCAAAACGTGATTTTAACCAAGACACTGTGTTATAGTATTGTTTTTACTTATTTGTATCAAATAACGCTTTTGCGAACAAGCCTAGCTCCTTGTAGTGGTTACTTACTTATTTTGCTTGCTAAATAAAACGATTCATTGAAATACAAGGGGAAACTATAAAAGGGACAAGCCTTAAGATTTGTCCCTTTTATAGTTTCCCCTGCAAAAAAATAATTAATTATATCTAATAATTACAAATTCAGTTCTTCTATTTAATTGATGTTCTTCTTCAGAGCAAGATTTACCATCAGAACACCAATTAACTAATTGTGTTTCTCCATAACCTCTACCAAATATTCTTGTTCTATCTATGCCTCTAGATGTAATATACTTTAAAGATGAAGCTGCTCTTCTACTAGATAAAGCCTCATTATATTCATGTGAATATCTGCTATCTGTGTGAGAACCTAATTGAACAATCATCTGAGGGTACCTTTTCATAACGGCAATTACCTTCTCAAGTTCAATAGAAGCATTAGGTCTAATTTTCGATTTATTTAAATCAAAATAAATTGGATCAATTTTTATAAAGTCTTTACCATTTATTTCAACAATACCTTCGTCCATCAATTCTAGCGTAAAATCTAATTCAAAATCAGCTTCAGCTGTTGTGATAAATTCTTCGCTATCCTGGCTACACCCTTTTTTTGTTCCTACTACTTTATAGTTGGATTGACACTCAACTGTAAAAGCAAATCTTGCATTATCACCAGTCTTCACTTTTTCAATTATAACTCCATCTTTATATAAAGTAACCATTGCTCCGGCAAGTAAAGCACCAGATCTTTTATCTCTGACTACGCCATTAGCATATTGCTCACAAACTACAGTTTCTTTAAAATAATAGATATCATCGTCGCCTTTACCACCGTCTCTATTTGAAGAAAAATATCCTGACAAGGTCTCCTCATCTATTATGAAAGCAAAATCATCTTTGGTACTATTTATTCTATTTCCTAAGTTCTCAGGGTTTGAATATACAGTTCCATTTTCAGAAATAATACTCTTGTAGACATCTAGATTACCAAGTCCTGTTCTTCCATCAGAAGAAAAGTAAAGGGCACCACTCTCACTAAGGTAAGGAAACATTTCACGACTTCTGGTGTTAACAATAGGACCTGCATTTATAGGTGATCCATAACTACCACCTTCAGATAACTGCACAAAATAAATATCTGTGTTTCCTTCGCCTCCCGGCATATCTGATATAAAATAAAGGGTCTTGCCGTCTTTACTTAATGTAGGATGACCTACAGAATACAAATCACTGTTAAAGGTCAATTCCTCAAAGTCACCCCAAGTACCGTCTTCTTTAAGATGCGCTCTTAGCAATTTTAAATGATTCATACCATCCTCATCCTTTTTGTATTTCTTGCCAAAATAATTGTTACGCGTAAAGTATACTGTCTTCAGATCTGGTGTAAATGCAACATTAGACTCATGGTATCGCGTATTGATTTCAGAAGAAAATAAGGTACTCCCTAAAATATCTCCATTTTCAGCTACAAAACCTAAATACAAGTCTAGATAGGGTTGAGAATTTTGTCTCCAAGTGCGGTTTCTTACACTTCTTATTTTTCTAGAGGAAGCAAAAATCACTTGATTTTTTCCATAATAAGAAACTCCAAAATCTGAATTCTTCGTATTTACATCAGTTAAGTGTCTAATCTCAAAACGATCTTCAATTTGAGATGAAGCAGTAAAGCCTACTAATAGAAGAAAGACTATAAATAAAATATTTTTTTTCATGTGATTGGGTATTAATATTTAGAAAAATCTTGGACTCTTTAGTTTATTATTCAGAATATCAAAGAACAATAATATTTCATGTGATCCTGAGTTGTAATCTCCAAGATTTGACACTGTGTAATCGTAAGCATAGCCCGCTCTAAAACCAGGAGATATTTGAAAACCGACCATAGCACTTATTGAATCATCAAAACGATACGAAAGTCCTAATTCAAATTTATCCCGTAGTAACATATTAGCAGATACATCTAAAGATACGGGTGCACCTAATGCTGCTTTAACCATCATTGAAGGCTTTAGTTTAAGCTCATCAGATAATTCAAATACAAATCCTGAGGTTAAAAAGTAATGCATTTCTTCTGTTGCTGTGCTTGCAATTCCAGCATCATTATTTAGACGATCACTTTCTATAATATTTGGTACGGAGAATCCTAAGTAAAATCGATCTGTATAATAATAAGCTCCAACTCCAATATTTGGAAAGACCTCGTTTACATTATTAGATAAGACATCGCTAAACTCAGGGTCGTTTGGATTTAACGAAAGTAAGTTTACGTTCAAGAATGATGCTCCAGCTTTCAAACCCAAAGCTAAGCGTCCAAATTCGGACGTTTTAAGCGTATAGGAAAAATCTCCAAAAACATTTTGCTCTTGAACTGGCCCATAAGTATCAGCAATTACTGATAAACCCATACCAACATTTTTACCTACAGGGCTATTTAAAGAAAACGTTAATGTTTGAGGAGCTCCTTCGATCCCTACCCATTGAGTTCTTCCTAGCATACCGATGCTTAAATTGCCCCTAGACCCTGCATACGCAGGATTTAACACATTCATATTATACATATACTGTGTGTATTGGGCATCTTGTTGTCCAAATACAGAGGTAAAGGATATCAGGAATAATACGCCCCAAATTAATTTATAATTTTTCATAAAACTATACTCTTAACATTAATATTAGAAAGGAGATTCATTGCAATCTTCTTCTATACGTTAGTTTATCTACTTAAATATATCCATCCCGTTTGCGGCTTTCTATCTTCATCATTAAAATACAAGATGTAGTAGTATGTCCCAGCAGGCAACATTTCTTCTTCAGCTATATTCCATCTACCATCAGAAAAACCTTTCCACCATATTGGCTCTGAACTTGAATTTCCATTGTGCGCGTAATCGTATATTACATTACCAAACCTATTGAAAATCTCCATACTGAAATTTGGATAAAGGGCTTCTAAGTTATCGATGCTAAATTTATCATTCACCCCATCACCATTAGGTGTAAAAACATCTGGTATTTTAATGGCTACATTAGGAATTACTACTACTTGAGAATAATCATCCTCAGTAATAATGCCGTTGTCTGGTGTAGAATCAACATCTTCTTCATTTGCTGAAATGACCTCTGTTGTGTTTAAATATTCTCCCCTTGACAATACTGACACCGTAATGTCTAAATAATATGTTGCGCTATTCGGTACATTTGCTACGGTCCAAACACCTGAGTTTTCATTATACGCGCCTACTTCTGCAAAAGAACTTACAAAATCATATCCAGAAGCTAAGATGTCAATAACTTCAACACCAGTTGCATCACTAGGACCGTCATTGGTAACCTTGATTGTAAAGGTGATCTCTGCATCTTCTGGCTCAGGAGTCATATTATCCACCACTTTTATTACTGATAAATCAATTAATGCGATTGGGCTTGTCTCTGCACAATCACTATTGTTTGTAAGATCTGGATCTACTTTGTTCGAAGCAATAACTTCAGCACAATTCATATAAACGCCAGATGCATTGACCATTGCTGCAATATCTAAATAAAGTGTATCTCCAGAAACAATAGATTCAATTGTCCATATTCCCGTAATAGGATTGTAATCTGGGCCAGCATTACTAGAGATGAAAGTATAACCGGAAGGTAAAAGCTCCATCACTGTTACACCAGAGGCGTTACTTGGTCCATTATTCGCTAATGCAATAGTAAATTGAACAGTATCCCCAACATAAGGAGTAGCATTATTCACTACTTTAATAATTTCTAAATCAGCTTGAGAAATAGGATCTGCAGTTGCACAAGCAATATTATTACTTAAGTTTGGATCTATTTCATTTAAACTCGATATCGAAGCACAGTTTGTATAATCCCCATTGGGGTTAACTACAACCGTGATGGTTAACGTTTCCGAAGTGCCACTAATAATCATTGGTATAGACCAATTACCCGTTACTAAATCATACGTACCCGCTGAAGTAGCGATCGTTGCTGTTGTTGTGTCATAACCTGAAGGTAGGATCTCCTGAACAATTACAGATGTTGCATCACTCGCTCCTAAATTAGCTACAGTAATTACAAAGTCAACCGTATCACCTACATCCGGAGTATTTGTACTCACGGTTTTAGAAATAGCTAAATCTGCACAGTCTGAAACCGTAAATGGAATTTCTAAAGTATTTGAATTACAACCTGTATTGATATCACTTAAGACAGCCCATATACTTCCAGATGCTGTAAATACATCTAAAGATTGCCAAGAGGCTCCAGCAGCGGTTGCAGGATTTGCAGCTACCGTTAAGCCTGCATTGCTGTATATTTCTATTACTTGATTTACTCCTACCGGTCCTTCAAATTCAATTGAAATAAATTCATTAGTACATAATTCCTGATCAATGCTCTCAATAACTAAATCATTTGGAGCTTGATTAATAGTAACTGTAACTTCTGCGCTATCATCAGCACACGGAGCTGTTCCACTAATAGTATAAGTATAAACTCCTGCTGCGTCTAATGCTGGATCAAAGAATCCCGTTCCACTAGTTAATATAGGTGTCCATGCTCCTCCTGCATCCGGTGTCCCAACTAAACTATCAAATAGATTCACAGCCATACTGTCTGAACATATCTCTAGTAAACCAGCCTCTCCTGCGTCTTCTTGCAAAATAATATCTACCGTTACAAAGGATGTAGCATCATCACAATTACCTACTCCAGCCACTGAATACATATAAGTACCTGCAGAATCAATAGATGGATCAAAGAAGTCAGTACCACCAGCTAATGCTGGCGTCCATGTTCCTCCTGCTTCTGGTATTCCTCCTAAACTTAAGGTTAAATCTACTGCTGCTGAAATCTCACAGATTGTTAAATTCCCATTCTCTCCTGCATCTGGAGCTTCATTAATAACTACTGTTACATCTGCACTATCATCTGCACAAGGTGCTGTTCCTGTTATAGTATATGTATAAAGTCCTGCAATGTCTAATGCTGGATCAAAGAACCCAGTTCCACTAGTCAATGTCGGTGTCCATATTCCTCCAGAATCTGGAGCACCACCTAAACTATCAAATAAATTTACAGCCATACTGTTTGAACATATCTCCAGTAAACCAGCCTCTCCTGCGTCTTCTTGCAAAATAACATCTACCGTTACAAAAGAAGTAGCATCATCACAATTACCTACTCCAGCCACTGTATACACATAGGTACCTGCTGCATCAATAGATGGATCAAAGAAGTCAGTACCATTAACTAATGTCGGTGTCCATGTTCCTCCTGCTTCTGGTGTTCCGCCTAAACTTAAGGTTAGATCTACTGCTGCTGAAATCTCACAGATTGTTAAATTCCCATTCTCTCCTGCACCTGGAGCTTCTGTAATACTTACAGTTATTTCAGCACTATCATCCACACATGTTGGTATTCCGTATACAGTATATGTATAAACTACTGCTGCATCTAATGATGGGTCAAAGAACCCTGTACCACTAGTTAAAGTTGGTGTCCATATTCCTCCAGTATCTGGAGTACCACCTAAACTATCAAATAGATCAACAGGCATACTGTCTGAACATATCTCTAATAATCCATTATCTCCTGCATCCGCATTTGGTTGTATCCCATCATCTTCATATGTGAAGAATGCCGAAGTAGCAGTACACGTATCTAAATTCTCTGCTGTAATCGTATAAACCTGTCCATCTGTTCCGCCACTTACGACTCCTGCTCCATCAACAGTTAAGCCTGAAGCTGCAGAGGTATACGTTAATCCTGCATCATAATTGCTTACGGCAACAACAGCGGCAGTATTACAATCTGCTGGTATTACTGTAACCATGGGTGTAACTGGTGCGGCTAATTGCGCATCGTCATCATATGTAAAGAGTACTGAAGTAGCACTACACGTCGCTGCATTTTCTGCTGTGATCGTGTAACCTTGTCCATCAATTCCGCCAGTTATTACTCCTGCCCCATCAACAGTTAAGCCTGCGGCTGCAGAAGTATAGGTTAATCCTGCGTCATAATTGCTTACCGTCATTACAGCGGCATTACCGCAATCTGCTGGTGTTACTGTAACCATTGGTGTAGCTGGCGCGGCTAATTGAGCATCGTCATCATACGTGAAGAGCGCCGAAGTAGCAGTACACGTATCTAAATTCTCTGCTGTAATCGTATAAACCTGTCCATCTGTTCCGCCGCTTACGACTCCTGTTCCATCAACAGTTAAGCCTGAAGCTGTAGAAGTATACGTTAATCCTGCATCGTAATTAGTGATCAATACTATTGTTCCACTAGTACAATCTGCGGGTGTTATTGTAATCATCGGTGTAGCTGGTGCCGCTAATGAAGCATCGTCATCATACGTAAAGAGTACTGATGTAGCAATACACGTCGCTGCATTTTTTGCTGTGATCGTGTAATCTTGTCCATCAACTCCGCCAGTTATTACTCCTGCCCCATCAACAGTTAAGCCTGCGGCTGCAGAAGTGTAGGTTAATCCTGTGTCATAATTGCTTACCGTCATTACAGCGGCACTATCACAATCTGCTGGTGTTATTGTAATCATCGGTGTAGCTGGTGCGGCTAATTGAGCATCAGCTTCATATGTAAAGAGTACTGAAGTAGCAGTACACGTATCTAAATTCTCTGCTGTAATCGTATAAACCTGTCCATCTGTTCCGCCGCTTACGACTCCTGCTCCATCAACTGTTAAGCCTGAAGCTGTAGAGGTATAGGTTACGCCTGCATCGTAATTCGTAATCGATACGATCGTCCCACTAGCACAATCTGCTGGTGTTATTGTAATCATCGGTGTAGCTGGTGCAGCCAATTGCGCGTCGTCATCATATGTGAAAGATGCTGAAGTACTAGTACACGTATCTGCATTTTCTGCTGTGATTGTATAATCTTGTCCATCAATTCCGCCAGTTACGACTCCACCTGCACCCACCATCAAGCCTGAGGCTGTAGAGGTATAGACTAATGCAGCATCATAATTACTTACGGTAACGACAGCGGCACTAGCACAATCTGCTGGTGTTACTGTAATCATCAGCGCAGCTGGTGCTGCTAATGGAGCATCATCTACATATGTAAAAAGTGCTGAAGTAGCAGTACAATTAACAAAATTTTCTGCTGTAATCGTATAAATTTGCCCATCTGTTCCACCCGTTACTGCTCCGCCTGCGCCTACCATCAAGCCTAAAGCTGTGGAGGTATAGATCATGTTTATATCATAATTCGAAATCGATACAATAGTCCCACTAATACAATTCGCTTGTATTATTGTAATGATTGGTGTAGCTGGTGCTGCCAATTGCGCATCGTCATCATATGTGAAAGATGCCGAAGTAGCAGTACACGTATCTAAATTCTCTGCTGTAATCGTATAAACCTGTCCATCTGTTCCGCCGGTTACGACTCCACCTGCGCCAACCATCAAGCCTGCGGCTGTAGAGGTATACATCAACGCTGCATCATAATTGGTTATTGTAACGACTGCGTCAGTATCACAATCTGCTGGTGTTACTGTAATCATCGGCGCAGCTAGTGCTGTTAATGGAGCATCATCTTCATATGTGAAGAGTGCCGAAGTAGCAGTACACGTATCTAAATTCTCTGCTGTAATCGTATAAACCTGTCCATCTGTTCCACCGGTTACTAATCCCGCAGCATCAACAGATAAGCCTGAAGCCGAAGAGGTATACGTTACGCCTGCATCATAATTTGTCACCATTACTACAGCGGCAGTATTACAATCTGCTGGTGTTATTGTAATGATCGGTGTAGCTGGTGCAGTAGGTGCGGTTAATATAACTGGATTTGAAGTATTGATCACTTCACAAGTTCCATTATTATAACGAACTCTTACATTATATGTACCTGGTGCTAAAGTCGTGAAGTCGCCACTTGCACTCCAGTTATTTCCACCATCAATTGAATATTCTAAAGTTCCTGTTCCACCTGTTGCGGTAATGGTGATTGTTCCATTATCTATATCACAATTTGTTGGATTTGTTGAAGTAACACTATTGATAACTGGTTGCTGAGGTGCATTTAAAATAACATCTGCATCGCTTATTATACAAGTGCCATCACCACCATTTCTAACTCGGATTTGGTATGTTCCTGCTGTTAAACCTATGAATAGGTCAGATGACTGCCATGTTGTGCCGCCATTAATTGAGTATTGTAATGCACCTAAACCAGATGCTGAAATTGTAATTGTTCCATCAACCTCACCACAATCTGTAGGATCAGCTGAAGCTACATTCATAATTGATGGTGCTACTTTATCTGTTAAAATAACGTTTGGAGCAGTTGTAACACAAGATCCATCACTATTTCTAACTCGGATTTGGTAAACGCCACCCGTTAAACCGGTAAACGCTCCACCATTTGCTTGCCAAGTTGCACTTCCATTAATTGAATATTCTAAAGGGGCAGTTCCGCCTGTTGTTGAAATGATAATTGTTCCATTTGCTAAACCACAATTTGTTGGATCTGATGAAGCTACGTTCGTAATTGATGGTGCAGAAGGCGCTGTTAAATTTACAGGATTATCTGTACTTGCAGTTTCACAAGAACCGTTTGCATTTCTTACAAATACGTTATATGTTCCTGCACTCAATCCTGTAAAAGAGTTAGATACTTGCCAGTTTGTTCCACCATCAATTGAATATTCTATTGATGTTCCTGTTGCCGTAACGGTGATTGTTCCATCATTAATTCCACAATCTGTTGGATTAGAAGCATCAACTTGAGTAATTGCTGGAGCAGTAGGTGCCGTAATAATTTTATTCGGTACACTTACCAGACAAGTGCCATCAATATTTCTAACACGAATTTGGTATGTGCCTGCTGTTAAACCTATGAATAGGTCAGATGCTTGCCAAGATGTGCCGCCATTAATTGAGTATTCTAATGCACCTAAACCAGATGCTGAAATTGTAATTGTTCCATCAACCTCACCACAATCTGTAGGATCTGTTGAAACTACGTTCATAATAGATGGTGCTACTTTATCTGTTAAAATAACGTTTGGAGCAGTTATAACACAAGATCCATCACTATTTCTAACTCGGATTTGGTAAGTCCCACCTGATAAAACAGAGAATGTATTTGATGCTTGCCAAGTTGCACTTCCATCAATTGAGTATTCTAAAGGAGCAGTTCCGCCTGTTGCTGAAATGGTAATGGTTCCATCTGCTATACTACAATCTGTTGGATCTGTTGAAGCTACGTTCGTAATTGATGGTTCCGTAGGTGGTGTTAATACAATAGGATTATTTGTACCTGCAGTTTCACAAGTGTTTCCTGTATTTCTTACGAATAGATTATATGATCCTGCTGCTAATCCACTAAAGGTAGCACTTGCCTGGTAAGTCGCTCCAGCATTAATACTGTATTCTACTCCAGCTTGTACCGTAAAAACTATCTCTCCTGCGTTGGCATCTGCGCACGTTGGTGATGCTGTTACACTTGCAACTGGTGCATCTGGTGCATCTAATGGAGCATCGTCATCATATGTGAAAGATGCTGAAGTACTAGTACACGTCGCTGCATTTTCTGCTGTGATTGTGTAATCTTGCCCATCAATTCCGCCCGTTAGAACTCCGCCTAAGCCTACTATTAAGCCTGGGGCTGTAGAGGTATAGGTTAATGATGCGTCATAATTTGTTACGGTAACTACTGCTGCTGATGTACAGTCTGCCGGAGTTACGGCTACTAGCGGTGCATCCGGTGCTGCTAATTGTACATCTGTATTATTTGTAAAGGCTGCTGAAGTCGCTACACATGTTGCTGCGCTTGTTGCTGTAATCGTGTACATATCACCATCAACTCCCCCTGTTACGATTCCGCCTGCGCCTACCATCAAGCCTGGGGCTGTAGAGGTATAGGTTAATCCTGCGTCATAATTGCTTACGGTAACTACTGCTGCTGATGTACAATCTGCCGGAGTTACGGTTACTAATGGTGCATCTGGTGCTGCTAATTGTACATCCGTGTCATTTGTAAAGGCTGCTGAAGTTGCTACACACGTTGCTGCACTTGTTGCGGTAATTGTGTACATATCACCATCAACTCCCCCTGTTACGATTCCGCCTGCGCCTACTATTAAGCCTGGGGCTGTAGAGGTATAGGTTAATGATGCGTCATAATTTGTTACGGTAACCACTGCTGCTGATGTACAGTCTGCTGGAGTTACGGTTACTAATGGTGCATCCGGTGCTGCTAATTGTACATCTGTATTATTTGTAAAGGCTGCTGAAGTCGCTACACATGTTGCTGCGCTTGTTGCTGTAATCGTGTACATATCACCATCAACGCCGCCTGTTACAATTCCGCCTGCGCCTACCATCAAGCCTGGGGCTGTAGAGGTATAGGTTAATCCTGCATCATAATTTGTTACGGTAACTACTGCTGCTGATGTACAGTCTGCCGGAGTCACGGTTACTAATGGTGCATCCGGTGCTGCTAATTGTACATCTGTATTATTTGTAAAGGCTGCTGAAGTCGCTACACATGTTGCTGCGCTTGTTGCGGTAATTGTGTACATATCACCATCAACGCCGCCTGTTACAATTCCGCCTGCGCCTACTATTAAGCCTGGGGCTGTAGAGGTATAGGTTAATGATGCGTCATAATTTGTTACGGTAACCACTGCTGCTGATGTACAGTCTGCCGGAGTTACGGCTACTAGCGGTGCATCCGGTGCTGCTAATTGTACATCTGTATTATTTGTAAAGGCTGCTGAAGTCGCTACACATGTTGCTGCGCTTGTTGCTGTAATCGTGTACATATCACCATCAACTCCCCCTGTTACGATTCCGCCTGCGCCTACCATCAAGCCTGGGGCTGTAGAGGTATAGGTTAATCCTGCATCATAATTGCTTACGGTAACTACTGCTGCTGATGTACAATCTGCCGGAGTTACGGTTACTAATGGTGCATCTGGTGCTGCTAATTGTACATCCGTGTCATTTGTAAAGGCTGCTGAAGTTGCTACACACGTTGCTGCACTTGTTGCGGTAATTGTGTACATATCACCATCAACTCCGCCTGTTACAATTCCGCCTGCGCCTACTATTAAGCCTGGGGCTGTAGAGGTATAGGTTAATGATGCGTCATAATTTGTTACGGTAACCACTGCTGCTGATGTACAGTCTGCCGGAGTTACGGTTACTAATGGTGCATCCGGTGCTGCTAATTGTACATCTGTATTATTTGTAAAGGCTGCTGAAGTTGCTACACACGTTGCTGCACTTGTTGCGGTAATTGTGTACATATCACCATCAACGCCGCCTGTTACAATTCCGCCTGCGCCTACTATTAAGCCTGGGGCTGTAGAGGTATAGGTTAATGATGCGTCATAATTTGTTACGGTAACCACTGCTGCTGCTGATGTACAGTCTGCCGGAGTTACGGCTACTAGCGGTGCATCCGGTGCTGCTAATTGTACATCTGTATTATTTGTAAAGGCTGCTGAAGTCGCTACACATGTTGCTGCGCTTGTTGCTGTAATCGTGTACATATCACCATCAACTCCCCCTGTTACGATTCCGCCTGCGCCTACCATCAAGCCTGGGGCTGTAGAGGTATAGGTTAATCCTGCGTCATAATTGCTTACGGTAACTACTGCTGCTGATGTACAATCTGCCGGAGTTACGGTTACTAATGGTGCATCTGGTGCTGCTAATTGTACATCCGTGTCATTTGTAAAGGCTGCTGAAGTTGCTACACACGTTGCTGCACTTGTTGCGGTAATTGTGTACATATCACCATCAACACCGCCTGTTACAATTCCGCCTGCGCCTACTATTAAGCCTGGGGCTGTAGAGGTATAGGTTAATGATGCGTCATAATTTGTTACGGTAACCACTGCTGCTGATGTACAGTCTGCCGGAGTTACGGTTACTAATGGTGCATCCGGTGCTGCTAATTGTACATCTGTATTATTTGTAAAGGCTGCTGAAGTCGCTACACATGTTGCTGCGCTTGTTGCTGTAATCGTGTACATATCACCATCAACACCCCCTGTTACGATTCCGCCTGCGCCTACCATCAAGCCTGGGGCTGTAGAGGTATAGGTTAATCCTGCGTCATAATTGCTTACGGTAACTACTGCTGCTGAGGTACAATCTGCCGGAGTTACGGTTACTAATGGTGCATCTGGTGCTGCTAATTGTACATCCGTGTCATTTGTAAAGGCTGCTGAAGTCGCTACACACGTTGCTGCACTTGTTGCTGTAATCGTGTACATATCACCATCAACTCCGCCTGTTACGATTCCGCCTACGCCTACTATCAAGCCTGGGGCTGTAGAGGTATAGGTTAATGCTGCGTCATAATTGCTTACGGTAACTACTGCTGCTGAGGTACAGTCTGCTGGAGTTACGGTTACTAATGGTGCATCTGGTGCTGCTAATTGTGCATCTGTATTATTTGTAAAGGCTGCTGAAGTCGCTACACATGTTGCTGCACTTGTTGCTGTAATCGTGTACATATCACCATCAACTCCGCCTGTTACAATTCCGCCTGCGCCTACTATTAAGCCTGGGGCTGTAGAGGTATAGGTTAATGCTGCGTCATAATTGCTTACGGTAACCACTGCTGCTGAGGTACAATCTGCTGGAGTTACGGTTACTAGTGGTGCATCCGGTGCTGCTAATTGTGCATCCGTGTCATTTGTAAAGGCTGCTGAAGTCGCTACACACGTTGCTGCGCTTGTTGCGGTAATTGTGTACATATCACCATCAACTCCGCCTGTTACGATTCCGCCTGCGCCTACCACCAAGCCTGCAGCTGTAGAGGTATAGGTTAATGCTGCGTCATAATTGCTTACGGTAACCACTGCTGCTGATGTACAGTCTGCTGGAGTCACGGTTACTAATGGTGCATCTGGTGCTGCTAATTGTACATCCGTGTCATTTGTAAAGGCTGCTGAAGTCGCTACACACGTTGCTGCGCTTGTTGCTGTAATCGTGTACATATCACCATCAACTCCGCCTGTTACAATTCCGCCTACGCCTACCATTAAGCCTGGGGCTGTAGAGGTATAGGTTAATGCTGCGTCATAATTGCTTACGGTAACCACTGCTGCTGAGGTACAATCTGCTGGAGTTACGGTTACTAATGGTGCATCTGGTGCTGCTAATTGTGCATCTGTATTATTTGTAAAGGCTGCTGAAGTCGCTACACATGTTGCTGCGCTTGTTGCGGTAATTGTGTACATATCACCATCAACTCCGCCTGTTACGATTCCGCCTGCGCCTACCACCAAGCCTGCAGCTGTAGAGGTATAGGTTAATGCTGCGTCATAATTGCTTACGGTAACCACTGCTGCTGATGTACAGTCTGCTGGAGTTACGGTTACTAGTGGTGCATCCGGTGCTGCTAATTGTACATCCGTGTCATTTGTAAAGGCTGCTGAAGTCGCTACACAAGTTGCTGCACTTGTTGCTGTAATCGTGTACATATCACCATCAACTCCGCCTGTTACGATTCCGCCTGCGCCTACCATCAAGCCTGCAGCTGTAGAAGTATAGGTTAATCCTGCATCATAATTTGTTACGGTAACTACTGCTGCTGAGGTACAGTCTGCTGGAGTTACGGTTACTAATGGTGCATCTGGTGCTAAACAATTTTCTATAAAGTTATTTCCACTGTCTGTCTCTCCTGAAACTAATGATACAGGTATGGTGTCATTCGTTGTACTTCCATCATTTGTTTCTAAATCTTCTATTCCATCATTTATAGCATCCCCATCACTCACATTCGTATAGTCTGTTGGTTGTACCTCTTCTATTGTATAATCACCCGGTGAAACAATAAAACTATAACTACCATCAAAGGCGGTTGTAGTTGTAAGCACAGGTGTAACTGGGTTTCCGTCATCTAAGTTTAATGTAACTCCTGGAATTGGGTTCCCGTTATCATCTTCAACAATACCGCTTATAATACCTGCACTTGCAGATTGTATTGTTACTTGGTAGTCTTCTACCTCACCAAAATTGTCTAACCCATCACTTCCTGCACTAAAATCTCCTACTCTAAAACGAGCAAAAGTGGGTTGCGTACTTATGGCATCTGAAGGAATAGCAACTGAATAGTTAGTAGCACCACTCGCAAAGAAAAACTGATTTGTTATAATTTGCTCTGCTGCATCATCAAAATCGCCATCTCCATTCCAATCAATCCAAGCATTTAAAAACCCGTTATTAGAACCATTGTCATTATTTATAGTTAATTCAACGGGTATATCTACAGTGGTTCCGAGTACAAGCACTGGAAAAACCACCCCGTCTTCATCATCCTCTGATGCTGTTACATCTCCATCGGTATCGTTTATATCATCACTGTCAGCTGCTGCTGATGGCTGATTTGCCGTTTCTGGATCTACAGAACTACCTAGGTATATGTATTTTGTATAATCACCACCTGTTCTGTAGATATTAACTTCATGAGAAGCTGCTCCATAGCTTATTGGTGCATCTCCAAAATCTGTTGCCAATACATATGTAAATGAACTTACGGCATCATCTGATGCATCGTTAAAGCCATTTGTATATGGTGGTGGTTGAAGATTTGCATTAAACCCATTTGACGCTGTTGAAAGAGAAGTATTATCTGTAACCTTATATGTAATGGTTATATCTCCAGATGCGTTTCCTGGAATATCTTGATTTTGAACCCCTCTATAGCTAGTAATAGTCGCATCATATGTCCAATCAAAATAGAAAAGCCATGTTCCTCCCATTGCGGCTAGAGGATCTAGATTATCTGGCACTCCTTTAGAAAGAGTTACAATCAATGCCATTTCCTGACCTGTGACAAGGTCAAGTTTTGTACTTCCTGTATTACCTAAATTGAATGAAACCAGCCCTGTACCATTAAATTCTGTTGGTAACATAGGAGCTGGGGATACAATTCCCTGGTTCACATACGGGTTATAACTCTGTGCACCTGCAAACAAACCTGCAAACAATAAACCCACTATTAGTAATGCTCTTTTCATCTTAATCTTTGTTATTATTAAATACTTTTGTTTGGCATTTATATGATGCTTTAAACGCCTATTTTCCTTCCTTTGGAAGGTTAAAACCCTTGCTCAACTGGTGTAATAAGCTCCACTTCTACAGGTTTCATTTCGTCACTATGCCCTATAACAATGTTAGTAATCTGACCAACGTCTATATCATCTTGTGTCACGATATAGGTTCCATTGAAGGTGCATGACGTTTCCGAAGTCAAAATAGTACACGGTGTCTCCTCTTCTCTAAATGAAATAAATAGTCCATCTACAACAACATTCTTTAATGACTCAGCGCTTATATTTGTTACTATCACCGTATAGGTCATAATATCATTTAAACTTATCGTTCCTGAATGGTCTTTATCTGCAAGATGCGTTAGAGATATTTCTGTTAATAGATTTGGAGTTTCTTTTATTATAATTTGATAATCTTCTACTTCTCCAAAAGCATTTGCTCCTAAGCTTTCAGGATGATCTCCTATTCTAAATCGAGCAAAAGTAGGTTGCGTACTTATGGCATTACCTGGCACGGAAACAGCATAGTTAATGATACCGCTTGCTGAAATAAACTTTTCTGTGATAATCTGTTCTTCTTCATCATCAAAGTCGCCATCACCGTTCCAATCGATCCATGCGTTCAAAAACCCAAAACCACTATCGTGCACGGTAACTTCTACCGGGATATCGATTGTGGCTCCTTGTATTATGGACGGGAATATCACACCATCTTCGTCATCAATTCCGTTTTGGTCTCCATCTGCCTTGCCTGATTCTTGATACTCAGCTTCTGAATCAACGCCAGCCCCAAGATGCACATATTGTGTATATGCACCATTTGACTTGTTAATATTTATGTTGTGAGAGGCTTCGCCGTAAGCTAAAGGCGCGTCGCCATAATCCCTTGCCAGCGCATAGGTATATATGCTTGCTGCATCATCATCTGTTGCTTGAATTCCATTTGCATATGGAGGCGGTTGTAGGTTTACATTAAACCCGTTTGAAGCGCTAGAGAGAAGTGTATTCTTTATTATCTTATATGAGATGGTAATATTTCCAGCTGCATTTTCTGAAATTTTCTGGTTTTGAATCCCTCTATAGGTTGCTATACTTGTATCGTATGTCCAGTCAAAATAACTACTCCAAGTTCCAGCCATTGCCGCCATAGGATCTTCATTGTCTGGCACCCCATTAGAAAGGGTTATAATCAAAGTCATTTCCTGATTCTTGATATAAGGAAGTGCACTAGTCCCTGAATTACCTACAGTGAAAGAAAGTAGCCCTGTACCATTAAATTCTACTGGCAACAAGGGAGCTGGGGATACACTCCCCTGATTCACATAGGGGTTATAGCGCTGTTCTGCATTTGCAAATAAACTTGCAAATAATAAACACAATATGAGTACTGCTCTTTTCATATTAACCTAAGATATTAGTATTCTCTTTATAATTTAAATAGCGCTGATTGATACCGTTTCATGTACCACCTCCCACGTCTTTATCTAAGTTGCAATATGGTTGTCAGCTTTAAATTAATCTGCCATAAGTAGTTTTACTGTGTACTGCTGTCCATCAGATTTGTTAGATACCCTAAGGAAATATTGCCCCGCAGGAAGATTACCTCTTAAAAGCTCTTTAACGCCTCCATTATCTGATTGCACCTTTATAGCATCTTTATATAAAACCCTTCCTAGCATGTCTATCAATTCTATTTGATAGGTACCTATTACATCTATTGTAACAGTATATCTATCTAAGGCTGGATTTGGAAACACCAATACATTAGTAGATCCTAAAGATTTTAAAGTTCCCTTCACATCTCTTACAAATAATGAAATAGTATCAGATAAATCTTTCTCTTTAATTTTTACTCGATAGTCTTCTACTTCTCCCCAACTATTAATTCCTGTTGGTCCACTCATATTCCCTATTCTAAAACGGGCATAAGTAGCAGCCGTTATAATTGCAGTTTCTGGTATAGTTACAGACAAATCATAAGTCCCACTCTCAAAAACCGGCAGAGGTGCTATCACATTTTCTCCCAAATCTGTAAAATCTCCATCCCCGTTCCAGTCGAACCAAGCATTTAATACACCAAAGCTCACGTCATGAATTTTAACCTCCACCGGAACGATAACAGTAGTTCCAGCTATTAATGATGGAAAAGAAACTCCGTCCTCATCATCACCATCGCCATTAGCAGAAACCGAAGGTTGATTTTCGAATTCTTCATCTACAATTCTCCCAAGGTGCATGTATTGAGTATATGCGCCATCTGACTTATTAAGGTTAATTTCGTGGGATGCTTCACCATAACTTAAAGGAGCATCTCCAAAATCTTTTGCCAACACATAAGTGAATGAACTAACAAAATCATCCTGAGTCGTATTTGAAGCATTCACATAAGGAGGTACTTCTATACTAGCACTGACTCCGTTAGCGATTACAGACAAAGAGGTGTTTTGTTTCACTCTATACCCAACCGTAATAGCTCCTTGCCCATACGCAGATAGCGTCATTAGTTGAACACCTGTGTAAGTCGTTGTAGCCACATCATACGTCCATGAAAATTTATTTTTCCAAGAACCTTGTAATGCTTGTAATGGGTATTTAGTATTTGGGACCCCATTGAATAATCTAATTACTACTATGATGTTATCAGCACTTGAATTGTTATACACAAGTGCGCTACTGCCCGTGTTGCCTATCTTAAATGAAGCCACACCTTCGCCGCCAAATTCTGATGGCAATAATGGTGAAGGGCTAATAATACCCTGACTTACATATGGATTCCAACTCTGTGCATTTGCCATTAAACCGACAAATAGTAAACAAATAATTAAAACTGCTTTTTTCATCTTAATATGCTTTATTATTCAATAAAATAATTTAAACTTTCCGAATCAACATTGTTCCCAATATTGTCTTCTCCACCACTAAATGACTGAATTTGAGAAGTCATTGTAAATACTCCTTTAGTTTGGCCTGGATCCCATATAGCGTTGAAACCAAAATAAGAGAATCCATCTGCTGATATAACCCCTCCAGCTACTGTCTCGAAAATATGCGTAGTTGAATCTTCTGAATATTCCCACTCAGAATTATTTAAAGTTGTCGTCCCAAGAGTGGTTAGACCAGGATCGTAAGCGCCATCTAAGATCCAACGAGTGTCTTTAGGTATCTTAACTGTGATTACTCCATTGGTAGTCGCCGAGTTTAATTCTGTAACCCTAACAGTTATGTAAAAGTTTGTTAATCCGTGCATCACATTCGGTGCAGCACTAATAATTAATGTTGCGTCTGGCACTACTCCCAGTAGTGTTGTTAAATATAAGGTAGCACTATCACAGGCAGTATCCACATCATTATCACACGTTGTGTATGTGACATATACGGTGCCTAAAAAGTCAAGATCTGCATCATAACTATAGCTTCCATCTACATTCAAAGTAAGCGTTCCTGCTACTATAAAGTTTCCAGAGTTATTAGCATCTGACCCATAAATTACGGTTGGAGTTCCTAATGTTAAAGGACCGTAACTACCATCTACTGCCGCAGCAGCGTTAGCACTCTCTACATCTGGAGCACCTGTACTTCCATCTGGATCAATATCATTTGATAATATATTAGCTGATAAAGTATCACCCGCAAATCCGATGTTTGCATCATCTTCTGCTGTCATTTCATTTACCGCTCGCTCACTTACCACTACCTTAATAGTAGCATCATCACACAAGGCTGTTGGTGCAGTATCATCACATACCGTATAGCCTAATGGTGTTGTCTCTCCAGTAAAGCTAGGCTCAGGGTCAAAAATCACAACCCCTGTTGCTGGGTCTAAGGTATAGGTCCCTTCATTTGGTACGGTAACTACTAGACAATCACCTCCTACCATACTGGTGCAAATTGCGCCAGATATTGTACTTGCGTCTAGACTTACCGAAGTAGGATCAATAGTGCCATCTGGGTCCGTATCATTAGCTAAGATATGAATAGCAACATCCATGTTTGTTTCTGTAGTTGCATTATCATCTTGCACCACGGGTGCAAAGTTACCATCGGCAAATGGCCCTGTAACAGTGATTACCACGCTAGCCGTAGCACACGCTACTGGAATTCCAGCATCACAAACTTGATATACAAAGCTATCTTCACCTATAAAACTTGTGTTTGGTGTGTAAGTATAAGTTCCGTCAGCGTTTAATACAAGCGTTCCATTTACGGGTCCACTCACAGGGGTATTATTCACCACTAAGATATCGCCCGCAGGCCCTATGTCATTGGTTACTACATTACCAGCTACTGAAATATTAACAGGTGTTTGACTAATATCATCTTCAGCACTAAGTAAGGTTGTCACAGTAACACTTGTAGATGCGTTGTCATTTGAATTATTAGCATTCCCTTGAGAAGCATTTAATGGAGCAGGTGAAGGACAACCTCCACATAATAAGGGATTGTTAGCTGTAACATATATGATATTCCCAATGATTCCATTGGCATCGCTCACCTCATTACCACTTACAGTAAGTAAAATTTTTCCAAGATCAAATGGTCCAAAACTTCCACCTGAATTTGTTAATTTAATCGTGTTTGCAGCACCAGCTGTCATACTCAATTGACTCCAACGCGTGTCGCTTCCTGCGGCAACTCCTATAATCTCAGCATTAGCGCCAACACTAATAGCGACGCTTAATGAATTTTCAACGATAGTTCCGTTACTGTAATTACCAACATTAGCACTTAAAATTCCTATAGCACCTTGAGTCACACTGGATGGAGTCATTAAAACTCCAATACCAGGGTCTGCGTTCTGTGAATATCCTTTTGGTATAAACATAAATACAGTAAAAAACAGTACCATTAATTTATTCAAAGTATTCATGTTTTTATTGTTTAGTGTTAACATAATTTTTAGAGGATTAACTATAGTTATTGAGCCAGAACAACGATGTTAATACTGTCGCTACCAACATTACTATCTGATCCCGATCCCTCTACAATTGTAACCGTAATAGGTTCTGAAGTTTGAGCTGGTATTCCTGGCTTCCGTTCAATTGTAAAACCAATTCGTGAAAATGTATCTGCCGAAATGATTACACCTGGCATTAACGTCATCGTTATAAATGAAGGCCCTACAGTTATGTCCCAATCACTATTTTGAACTGAAACACCACCATTCACATCAGCACCAGTATCAGTATCTACATAGCTAATATTAAATGCTTCTGGTATTGAAAGTTTAAGAACTACTTGTCCTACTGATGGTCCTCCTATGATTTCAGAAAGATTTACAACAAAATCTCTTGAGTCACCTGCAGATACAAAGACGAAAGAATCAATTTCTACTGATGGAGTAAAGTCTGCTAGTGCCTCATTTACATCTGAAATACCATTATTATTAGTGTCTGTTATGGTTGAAGACGTCTCATCTGACTCGTCAGCATCTGTTTTCCCGTCACCGTCTGTATCCGTATTTGCCGGATCTGCAACTAACGGATCTGTTCCTGTTGCCGCTTCATCAGCATCACTTATACCATCACCATCATCATCGGTGTCAAAAACATCTGGAATACCATCACCATCCGTGTCTGTGTCATCTTGAGAATCACAAACATCACCAAGACCATCGCCATCTGCATCTGCTTGATCTGCATTAGGTGAATTAGGACAGTTGTCGAAAACATCAGGATGACCATCACCATCGGTATCTATTTCAACGGTCAACGTCTGGGTTACAGTCGCAGTGTTTCCAACCGCGTCAGTTGCAGTAACAGACACATCGTAGTCGCCGTCGGCCAACTCGTTCGTTATTGTTACTGACCAACTAGTGCCATCATAAACAACACCAGTCTGAACAATACCATTGATGCTAACCTCAATCGTCGCACCAGCTTCAATCGTCCCCGTAATCGTAGGTGTCGTATCATTCGTCAGAGCACTGCTTGTGATCGCAACATCCGGCGACGTCGTATCAACGGTCAACTGCTGAAAGAACGAACCAGTGTTGCCGGCTTCATCAGTCACCTCGGCCGTTACGAACCAAACACCTTCGGACAGGTTCGGAGTGACGTTCCATGTTTGGTCAGATTGAACAACCGCCGTTAAAATTATATCATCTGTTGTGCCCGGTAGGCTCAACGTGACCACGACGATATCGCCCAAAGCTCCTACGGCAGATCCGTAAATCGTCGGCGTCACATCATTCGTCGAGAATTCCAAGCCAGGATTGATCGTAACAACTGGCGCCTGCGTATCAACTCTCAACAGCTGCGTTGCAGTCCCAGAGTTTCCAGCCGCGTCGGTAGCAGTAGCTTGCACATCGTGGAAGCCGTTGCTCAAGGGGTCCGTCGTTGTTGCCGACCAAGTAGTGCCATCCACAACAACGCCAGTGATAATAACACCATCGATGCTAACCTCAATCGTCGCACCCGCTTCGGTCGTACCCGTGATCGTCGGTGTCGAATCGTTCGTCAGATCACCACTCGTGATCGTAACAAACACGGCCGTGTCAACGGTCAACGTCTGGTTTACAGTCGCAGTGTTTCCAACCGCGTCAGTTGCAGTAGCAGACACATTGTGGTCGCCGTCGGCCAACTCGTTCGTTATTGTTACTGACCAATTAGTACCATCATAAACAACACCAGTTTGAACAATACCATCGATGCTGACCTCAATCGTCGCACCAGCTTCAATCGTGCCCGTAATCGTAGGTGTCGTATCATTCGTCAGATCACTGCTCGTGATCGCAACAGCCGGCGGCGTATTGTCAATGGTCAGTATCTGAGTAAAAGTGCCCTCGTTCCCAGCCGGATCGTAGACCCTAGCCACAATCGTCCACACACCAGCAGACAGGTTCGGAGTGAAGTTCCATACCCCACCTTGTTGGACAAGAGCCGAGCGGATAAGAATATACTCGGGGACCGCATTCCCAAGAGACAAGCTGAAATAAACGATTTGACCAGCGAAAACGTCAGTTGCTCCATAAATCGTCGGGCTCAAATCGTTCGTCGCGTGCGTATTGCCCGGAGAAATCAAGACGACTGGCAGTGTCAGGTCAACGCTCAAAATCTGCGTCGCAGTCGCAGTGTTTCCAGCCGCGTCGGTTGCAGTAGCATACACATTGTGGTCGCCGTTAACCAACTCGTACGGCACTGTAGCCGACCAAGTAGTGCCATCCACGACAACGCCTGTGAGAATAACACCGTCGATGCCGACCTCAACTGTCGCACCAGCTTCAGTCGTACCCGTAATCGTTGGTGTCGGATCATTCGTCAGACTACTGCTCGTGATCGCAACAGCCGGCGGCGTCGTGTCGGTATCACAAACATCACCAATATCATCACCATCTAAATCTGCTTGATCTGCATTAGGAGTATTAGGACAGTTGTCAATATCATTTGTAACACCGTCATTATCGTCATCTAATTGTGAAGCTGAACATCCATTCGCATCTACTGTTTCACCAGCAGGCGTCCCAGGACACGTATCAATATCATTTGAAACACCATCATTATCATCATCTAACTGTGAAGATGAACATCCATTCGCATCTACTGTTTCGCCAGCAGGCGTTCCAGGACACGTATCAATATCATTTGAAACACCATCATTATCATCATCTAACTGTGAAGATGAACATCCATTCGCATCTACTGTTTCGCCAGCAGGGGTATTAGGACAAATGTCTGTGGTATTAGGAACTCCATCATTATCGCCATCTGTTTGCGAAGCTGAACATCCGTTCGCATCTACTGTTTCGCCAGCAGGCGTTCCAGGGCACGTATCAATATCATTTGAAATACCATCATTATCATCATCTAATTGTGAAGCTGAACATCCGTTCGCATCTACTGTTTCACCAGCAGGGGTTCCAGGGCACGTATCAATATCATTTGAAATACCATCATTATCATCATCTAATTGTGAAGCTGAACATCCGTTCGCATCTACTGTTTCACCAGCAGGGGTTCCAGGGCACGTATCAATATCATTTGAAATACCATCACCGTCATCATCTAACTGTGAAGCTGAACATCCATTCGCATCTACTGTTTCACCAGCAGGGGTTCCAGGGCACGTATCAATATCATTTGAAATACCATCATTATCATCATCTAATTGTGAAGCTGAACATCCGTTCGCATCTACTGTTTCACCAGCAGGGGTTCCAGGGCACGTATCAATATCCTTTGAAACACCATCACCGTCATCATCTAATTGTGAATCTGAACATCCGTTTACATCTACTGTTTCACCAGCAGGGGTTCCAGGACACGTATCAATATCATTTGAAATACCATCACCGTCATCATCTAATTGTGAAGCTGAACATCCATTGGCATCTACTGTTTCTCCAGCAGGCGTTCCAGGACACGTATCAATATCATCTGTAACACCATCATTATCATCATCTAATTGTGAAGCTGAACATCCGTTCGCATCTACTGTTTCTCCAGCAGGCGTTCCAGGACAGGCGTCAATATCATTAGCAACTCCATCATTGTCATCATCTAATTGTGAAGCTGAACATCCGTTCGCATCTACTGTTTCTCCAGCAGGCGTTCCAGGACAGGCGTCAATATCATTAGCAACTCCATCATTGTCATCATCTAATTGTGAAGCTGAACATCCGTTCGCATCTACTGTTTCACCAGCAGGGGTTCCAGGACACGTGTCTGCAGTATTAGGAACTCCATCACCATCTGCATCTAATTGTGCAGCTGAACATCCATCTGCATCTACTGTTTCACCAGCAGGTGTGCCAGGACAGTTGTCATTTTCATCAATCACTCCATCACCATCGGTGTCTGGAGCATCCAAAGGAGTGGAAGTAACACATTCTGGATTATTATAAAGTATCGCCGAAGCCGTATTAACCGCTCCTAGTGTAGATAGTTGTCTACCTGCCAAAAATGTATTTACCCCTGAGTTACAGGCTCCACCGTGAGAAAGAAAAGTTCCTTTCACATTTGCATCAGCCCCAATATTAACAGCTCCAGTGGTCACATTTGCTCCACCAATCCAAAACACATTACAACGTCTTGCACCATTTGTTAAAATTACTTTTGATCCTGCAGCGACATTAAATGCCCCTGCAAATCTCATAACAAATATCGCATCAGAATCCATAAGGCCATCTAAGGTAATAGTACCTCCCAAAGATCCTGCTGCCATATCATAAACCCCAGGAAGTAGTGTTTCTCCTGCCCCAAAAGCTGCTGTATGTACACCCCCAGCAATCGGTAGCGCCATAAGAGCAATGTAAGCGTTATTTAAATCTATTTCTGCTTGTGCCGTTAGCCCATTTTGAACTTGCTCAGACCCAATATGAGTTCCAGTTGAAAAACCAGCTACTCCTCCTGCATTTGTCCCAATATCGCCATTAATCCCTGAGATAGCTGTATTTCCTACAGAACCAGAATTAGTAAAAAGTGCAAAGCCAGAAACAACTCCTAAAACATCAACAGCCGCAGCTGGTTGACAGCCAGCTTCACAAAATATTGGAATGGTACTAGAACAAGGTGGTTTACTCGCGCTACAGTTAGACGCAGTAGTTATTGCTCCAGCCGTAGTCAACAATCTTCCTTCTATAGTACAGTTTGCAGCAAGACCAACAGCCCCGCCCTTTGAAAATAAAGTCCCTTTAATATTTGCACCGTCCGCAGCAGTTATCGCGCCAGCGGCAATAAAAAACACGTTACAAGATTTCGCTCCGTTAATTAAATTAACCTGCGCACCCGCTCCTATTGTTAATGCTCCTCCAAATTTAAATATAAAGAAAGCATCAGGATTACCTTCTCCATCAAGATTAAGAATGGCGCCTACTGACCCAGCGGCAGGTACTGAATAAACTCCTGCCGTAATAGTTTCACCTCCAAATGCAGGAGCGTGCGTGGCAGGAAAATCTACAAAAAGATCATTAAGGTGAATATACAGCCTCATTAAATCTTCTCTAGCCTGAGCAGTTGAAGCATCAGCATTGTATGTGTCACCATCAAACGCTCCGGCTATTATACCATTGTGCGTACCTGCATCGCCTGTCCATGTAGACCCTGCTCCGTTTGAGACTCCTCCATTTCCAGAAAATCCTTCAAAAGAAGAAAGTATTCCTAGATTCACTGTTTGACCAAAACTTACAGTTGAAAACAATAATAGTAGTGCGATAGTTGTAAAACTAAAAAGTAATTTTTTATTCATAGCTAATAGTTAATAGTTGTAAAAAGGTGATTCTATAATATTGTTAATACTTATAAGTAGTGTACTCGATTGAGCAGGTTATGCACTATTTATAATTTTTAGGTAATTTTTAATATTTGTATTCGTAGAAAACAACTTTTCAATATTTACTATTTCAAGCAGCTTATCAATCATTACGGACAGGCACCTAATTTTAGGCTAATTTAATATTACCCTAACTTAAAATAGGTGTTTATACTTAAGTATAAACACCTAGCCTTCCGGTTTCTATCGGGCGAATATACTTTCAAACATTCATGCTAAACAACAACAGAATTACGGTTTTCGACAAATGACCCAAATTATCGTTAACGTGAGCGAAAATTCTTACCTCTTGTCCAAGCAACTACAGCAATAATAAATTGCTATTAGGGTAAATTTAGCATTTGATTGTTTTAATGAACTCGTGTAAATATCTCTCTAGTTTATCTTTTATTTAAAAAAATTTCGATGAACGCCTGTTTGCTTTAGACGAATAACAATTAATCCTCTGTAAGCTGTTTTTCGGCAATAGCGACTTATTAAGCTACCTACTTATCCTCTAGGACACTTTAAATTCGAGTGCTTCATTTACATTTATAGCTGTCGTAAAAATTGGCAAGTAGCGTGATAAAACTGTAGGAAGGAAATTTTTAAATTGATAAAAGGCCAATTTAAGACTTAAGCTATCTTCCAATAAACACAGCATAAAAGAGCTCCGCTATTCTATAGGACAGCATAAAGAAGCAACGCTGTTTTATTTTTTCCGTAGTGAAGAAAATAAACTCGTTATTATTTAAAGGAATGAATGTATTTTGAAGTCTTATACGTTCTTGAAGAGAATGAACGTCCGTTTAGCAACAGTGAGATGAGGCCTATTTCTAAAAGAGTGAATGGCTGTATTAAAATTGATTTGTCTTACACTTTAAACCCACAATATATATTCAGTCTAAAAGTAATAAAAAGAAAAACTTAATCCACAACCTTAATTGCTTCCTGCCTCCCCTTCACATATCTAAAAACATCCGCTCCCCAGAAACCTGCTTCTTCCAGCATAATACGAATGTCTTTATCCCATTCTGGTATGGTAACCGTTGTATTTAACTCTATGGCATATACCGTATTTTTGTGCAAGGGGTAATCACCCGTTACAGGCACGCCACCTTGAGAATCCCACATTCCTAAAGTGGTCCCAGAACTGTGACCATAAGTTCCTAATGGATGTGTGTAAATAGACGGACGCAATCCTTCCGTTTTACTTTGGGCTAATGACATGGCTAAAATTTGGTTACCGGTACGTCCTGTTTTAAAATTTGAAGTGAAAATATCTTGCACGCGGCTTCCTTTTTCAAATGCTTCGCTTAGATATTCTGGGACTTCCGTCTCCCCTTTCTTCAAAACATATGCGTGTTGCTGGCAATCTGTATTGAGCATCACATAGGTAATCCCAAAATCACAATGCAACAAATCGCCCTCTTGTATCACTTTTTTACTTTTTGCTTTTGAAAAAGAATCAATATGGCTTTTTAAAATTTCTGAAGAACGCTGCACATCTATCGTAGGATGAAACCATGTTTCTAGACCCAGATCAGTCACTTTCTGTCGCATCCACCATACAACATCATCTGTACTTGTTTTTCCCGGTGTAATCACTTTGCTCGAAAATGCCTCATCAATAATACTGTGCGTCACAGCAACTAAAGTATCATACAAGTCCATTTCCTTTTCTGTGCGCGTTTCTATCCACCCTATCACAAGTTTTTCTGCGGAAACAATCTTGCTTTTATATTTGCCAGGTAATGCTACCATAAGCGCATCGTAATCTGTTTTTACTAGACCATCTGCAATCCCAAAATATTCTGAAGTATTGACACCAATCGCTTTTGGGTTTCGCTCTTCGATAATCTCCACCAAACGCGCCCATTGATCTGGCTGCTTTTCTTTATCCCAAGCGGAGGCGATGTTGTCACCCACATCATAGCGAGCCACGGCAAGTTTTTCTATGGTGTTTGCTTCTTTATTCCTACTGAAGACTAAGATGGTTCTTCTACGTGCATTGAGCCAAGTGGCGGGCAACATTGTTCGCATTACTGGGTCTTCATTGTATTCTCTAGAAATAACGAGCCACATATCTATTCCGGTGTCGTCCATTAGACTCGGTAATAAATTATCAAATCGATCTTTTAATAATTCGTTACGAAGATCTGCACGATCTCTTTCAGGAAGTATTTGTGCTTTTGTCGGCACACAAAACGAGACCAAGAATAAAATGAAAAAGCATTTTTTAATCATACCATTAATATTTCCGAAGTAGTGATACCTCTATATTTTAATTAAAGTCTTTTGCCGTTTCCCATAGTTGGTATGAATATCTAAAATATAGGTACCCGTTGCATATGGAAAATCAAAACTATATTCCTTTTGCTGCGCCACATTCACACGATCTCTTATCAAACGCTTGATAAACTTGCCTTGTGCATCATATAATTCTATCAATACATTATCAATATGTTCAAACTCGATAAGCACATTGAGCTGGTTTTGAACTGGCATAGGAGCTATCGTCACTTTTAGATCATCTGGCGCGGCACTATTAAGAAACTCAGATACGCCTAGACGCATATCATACTTATAGATTTTAGTCCCTGCACAGTAAATCAAGTTGTCACTTAAGAAAACAAAACGATTAAGCGATGCTCCTAGATCTAAAGACTCCCAAGTGTCACCACCATCATTGGTTTCATAAAACCCAGTATTATGACCCCCCATCCATCCTCGGGTATCAGAAATAAAACCAACGGCTTGCACAGAGTTGTCCGGAAAACTTTTTGTCTCCCAAGTATTTCCTCCATCAAATGACTTCACTAATTTACCCTGCATAGCAGATTCTACAGAAGCAAAAATTTTAACTTCATCACGTACTTGCAATTTCCAAACATACTCACCTGCAAATCCAGTATTAAATATTTCTGTCCAGGTATCGCCGCCATCAAAGGTTTCTAGAATCACGCCGCCATCATACCCTCGACCCGAAGTGTAGCCGTGAAATTCATCCAACATTAGTATCTCGACGAGACCATCTGTATACTCAGACATATCTTTATAGGTGAAAGTTTGACCTCCATCTGTAGACTTAATAAGATAGGCTGGACTAAAATAAGCACCTACCCCAAAAATGGTGCTCTCCCCTACCGCATCCATTCCGCAAATTGCAGGCACATTAGGATCTAATGGAACAAGCTCCCAGTCATCGCCACCGTTTGTGGTCGTGTAAAATTTGTTATTGAGAGTCCCGAGAAATCCTACATTCTCATTTAGAAACTCTATGTTTCTAAAATAACCAGAATCTTCAAACTTGAGTTGCCAGTTTAAACCTCCGTCTGTAGTTTTCCATACAGAACCTCCACCTCCATTTGCGGCCCAACCGAGGTCCTCGTTGAGAAAGCAAATATCATCAAAACGAGTGCCGTCAGCGGGAGAATTAGGCAATTCAATCCAGTCTTGACCCAGGCAAATTGCAGTAATAAATAAAATGAAAAAAGATAGTAATGATGTTTTCATAGCGGTGAAAATTTGGCGCTACTAAAATAAGGAAAATATATGAAATTGCCTTCAATGAAAGGAAGGCAAGCATCTAATCAGTATACAGTGTTTTAAAAATATTTTTTACATCTGCACGTTTTATTTTACCAGTTTCGGTGTGCGGAAATTTTGATAAAGTATACACTTTTTTAGGACGTTCATAGGGATCTAAGGATGCAAAGGCTTCAGAATAATTTGGAAGCTGTTCTGTATTTGGCGCCTCAAAAATTAACACGGCTCGCTCTCCTAGCGTCGCATCTTTCTCACCAATAATAACAAAAGGCCTATCTATCATTTTAGAAAGTTTAGCTTCTATTATTTCTGGATGTAATTTATAACCCCCACTATTAATCACGTTATCAAAACGACCCAACCAATTAAATTGAGTCGGGGCTTTAAGCGCCACAATATCATTTGTAATTACAGGTACTTCTGAAATACTAGGAGCATTCACCACCAAGCATCCGCGGTCATCTTGCGAAAACTTCACATCTGGCAAAGCAGAAAAAACTGAAGAAGCAGCTAATCCATTTATTCTTTTTACTGCAATATGTGTAATGGTCTCTGTCATACCATAGGTTTCAAAAACTTCTGTAGGAACCGTTTGCAATCTCGCTCGTAATTCTGAAGAAACAGTTCCGCCTCCAATTATGAGTTTTTTAATTTTATGAATGGCATCTAGTGTGTGAAACACCTGATATGGTACCATTGCCGCAAAATCATATTCGTTATCATACTGCGTGAGGGCATCTTTTTCTGGCGCAACCACATGTAAGTCCCAACCCAAAATCATCGCACGGACAAGCATCATTTTTCCCGCTATAAAATTAACCGGAAGACACAAGAGCGCAGAAGTGGATGCTCCAAGTTTAAAAAATGCACTCGTTGCATGAGCACTTGCAATCATCTGTTTTTTCTGAAGAATAATCTTTTTAGGAGCTCCGGTTGACCCTGAGGTTTGTACTTTAATTTCTAAAGAGTCACTCAACCATTGCGCAATAAACTTCCCTATTTTCTGCTCATAGTCGGCCCCATCGTCTTGTAATTTTTCTGCGAACTCCTTGAGTTCTGGTTCAGAAAATTGCAATCCATTAAAAGTAAACGAAGGATGTAGTAGTGAGCTTGACATCGTTTGCTACTTAGCTATTGTTTCTAAGGCTTCTGGTAATGGCTTGAGTACTTTACCAAAGAGCTTTTCATTCCAGTTAGTCCATTTATATCTTTTAGCCATAATAAAAATTAATAGAGGATATATGACAAAGACGGGCACTACAGCCATAAATCCTACCGTTGGTTCTGCAATATCTTTAAAGATAGAATGTGTCTGGAACACTGTCCAGTCTGCTGTTATTAATAGTGCTCCCACTAGATTATTACCAGCGTGAAAACCTAAAGCAAGCTCCAGACCTTCATCCATTAGCGTAATGATCCCTAAGAATAAGCCTGTTCCTATATAATAGACCAAAATGATATATCCTATTTTATCTACTTCTGGGTTTGCGATGTGCATAATACCAAACAAAAAGGAGGTCACTAATAAGGGAACCCATCTATTACCAGCCAAAACTCCTAGTCCCTGCATAAAGTATCCTCTAAAAAAGTATTCTTCAAAAGAAGTTTGTAGTGGTACTAATACGATTCCAATCACAGCCAGTATTAAGAAAGGTACCAGGTCAAATTGAATGATATAATTATCTGGAGACATATTATAGTCCAACAGTGTGGTTATAATTGTGATCACCGCAATAAGTCCAAATCCAAACCAAACGCGGCCCCAGTCTGTCTTCTTTCTGCTTGTGGTTAATGTGATCCATGGCTGCTTGTGTAAATACTTAACTACCAAATAAAGTGCTAAGAGCCCTACCGCAAAGCTGAGTAACATTAAGAAAAATGTAAGATTAGATTCTAAAACATTGAGCATCACCGCTGGATCTTCTATGGCAGACATATCGCCTCCCTCGCCTAAGATCTTAATCATTAAGGCTGCAATTAATGGCAACGATCCTATTTGTGTTGCTATAAAAACAACTAATAATCCTACAACAAAATAACGCCACCAGTCGTGTAAATAATTATAAGCTTGCGCTATGTACATAATCTAAAAGTATTTAATGATTTAAAATATCTAGGCCCCACTGCGCTGCAATATTATATAGTATTGCGCCATGGTCCACATCAAGCGGCGATGGCACATTATTAGTGTACAAATTACCAGTCCCCAAACCTTGTGGCAAGATACTATTTTTTGTAGACGTATACTGCGCTATTGCATTGAGACCCACATTGCTTTCTAAGGCAGACGTAACCCACCAATCTATGCCCTTTTCCGCTGCTAATGCTATCCAACGATCAGCGCCTCTAAAACCGCCAATAAAACTTGGCTTGAGTATCACATACTGCGGTTTAATGGTGTCTAATAATTTAATTTTTTTCTCTTCAGTAAAAACACCTATTAGTTCTTCATCTAGTGCTATGGCCAATGGTGACTGCTCACAGAGACGTGCCATTTCTTCCCATTGCCCTTGTTTAATGGGCTGTTCTATTGAGTGAATATCCAAGGCGGCAAGTTGCTTTAGTTTTTCTAGGGAGCCTTTCGGCGAAAATGCGCCATTAGCGTCTACTCGGAGGGCTATTTCCTGAGCAGTAAATTCTTTTCTAATGTTCTTAAGGAGGGCTATTTCCGAAGCAAAATCAATAGCACCAATTTTCATTTTTATACAAGAAAATCCATCTTTGAGTTTCTCTTTAATTTGGCTTCTCATAAAGTTTGTATCACCCATCCAAATAAGACCGTTGATGGGAATACTTTTTTCTCCTTTAGAAAAAGGAGTGTCAAAAAGTTGAAAAGGGTCTTGTGCTCGCAGCGATTTAAAGGCTGCCTCCACCGCTATCTGTATGGACGGAAACTGCGTAAGTGCATCATAAAGCACTTTTTCACCTAAAGAAATATGTTCACAAACCCATTGCAATTTTTCTTCATAATCTGGACGATCATCAATACTTAAACCTCGCAATAGTCCACATTCTCCATAGCCTTTTCTGCCATTTTCTTCTAGAATAAGATAATAGGCGTCTTTTGTTTTAAGGATACCGCGAGAAGTACCACTTGGGCGTTTAAAATGTAGAACGTGTTTTTTGCAGGATGCTTTGATAATGATAAGTTAAAAATTAAACACGTTAGAATGTACCTACTACGCCTATTTGATTGCTGCTGAAAGTGAAATTCCAAGCTATTTTTTTGTCTCTATCTTTATAAGAATAAGCGTCTGTATTAAATAAAAACCTGTCCATACAATCTACAACAATAATCCCATAAGCAGCACCAAAAGCCACATCACTTAACCAGTGTTCGCCATTTATTAATCTGGATAATGGCGGTAAGGTTGCAATTGCATATATCCCAGATTTTATCCAAATATTATCAAATTGTTTTGCAATAGAATGCGCCATAGTCACCGCAAGTACGGTATGCCCAGAAGGGAATGAAAAGTATTCCTGAGTTCCCGCGAAGGGCTCAAAAGCGTATTTGTCAAAACCAGATTTAGGACGTGCTCTACCCACGGCCGTACGTGCTAAAATTTGTGAATATCCAGCAACGACAGATGACGATATAATGAGGACTCCCGTTTTACGGACCGCCTCGTTTTTTGTTAGCAACCCAAACCCATAAATACTTGCACTTGCGATTAAAAAGTTGACTGGTTTAGCATAGTAAAAACCATAATCATCTAGGGGTTGTGGGTACGAGTCTTGGTATTGTGTAAAAAAGTTACTCGTCTGCCTATCCCCAAGAGAAATAATCGCAGTACCCGCGATGAGCCCCCCTAGTTTTGCAAAGTCCTCCCCTTTCCAGTGTATGGGTCTCGTAACCGCATGGGTGATGCTTCTAAAAGAAGAACCAGCATCATATTTTGCTAAGGTCCAAACACTGCTACTATCTGCTGGCTTTGTGCGTTGCTGAGCTATTGACCCAAACGGTACTGATAGAAATACAGTGAATAGCACTAGCACGAATAAAGCGCTAGAGGATGCTCTTTTTTTACTCACAAAACTTAAAATAGGAAGAAATATTAAACACATGTAAATGGTCCTTTTTAATGGTTACTCAAATTTACTATTTTATATAATCTGAATATAGATACCTCCTGTATTTAACATCGATTTATAGTTCGATAGCTTCGCCGATATCTAACAACATCAAATCTTTATCTGCGTCATAAAATTTACGTTTTGCTTCTTGATGGTCTATCTCAATATAGCCAAAGGTGTCATAATGCACCCCCAGCACTTTATTACATTCCACAAAATCGCTTGCAGTGATGGCATCATCTATTCCCATTGTAAAGTTATCACCTATAGGTAAAATAGCAAGGTCTAGTTTCGTGCGTAATGGAATGAGTTTCATATCCATAGTAAGCGCTGTATCACCAGCGATATAGATGTTCTTATGCTCTCCTTCAATCACAAAACCCCCGGGTTGGCCTCCGTAAGTTCCATCAGGGAATGAGCTTGTATGAACTGCGTTTACGTACTTTACATTTCCGAAGGCAAACTGCCAGCTACCACCGTGATTCATAGGGTGCACATCAAAGCCTTTTGCTTGATAATGCATCGCTATCTCATAATTACTCACGATCACCGCGCTCGTATTCTTTGCAATCGCCTCTGCATCGAGTATATGATCTTGATGGGCGTGTGTCAACAAAATATAGTCTGCTTTTAGCTCCTTGATATTCACTTTATCTTTTGCAAGATCATTGCCTGTAATAAACGGATCTACGATAATATGGAACTCCCCTATTTTTAACGCCAGCGTGTTCTGACCGTAGTATGTAATTTTCATTTTTTCGTCTTTTATTCCAATTAAACGCTTTGTTTTTGATAGCCGATATTTACAACCAGAATGATACCACTATATGCAAGAAGGCAAAGAAAAAAGTACTTAACGCTACCTTTTTTAGTTCTGGATCCAACAATGCCGGGATCTTATTTTTATAGACTTTAATTGCATTAAAAATCATAGGAAAAAGTGCTATGATAGGTAAAAAAGCGATGCTTAAATCGTAAGCCAAATAAGAATACAGCACTGCAGTAATAGCGGCTCCAATAAGCAATGCATAATGATAATACTTCACCTTTTTCCCTCCAAGAACTACGGCCAATGTATTCTTATTCACCGCCCGATCTGGTATGCGATCGCGCATATTATTTAAGTTCAATACCGCCGTGCTTAAGAGCCCAATAGTCATTGCTGGCAAAAATATGAGGCTTGTTATTTCCGTAGTAAAAAGAAAGTAACAACCTACGACACCTACAAGCCCAAAAAAAATAAATACAAAAACATCTCCCATTGCGCGATACCCGTATGCATTGTCGCCAACGGTATATTTTACTGCAGCAATTATCGCGGCAATACCAAGGTTGAAAAAAATAAACGCTAGCACTAAATTGTCGCTCCCAAAGGCTTGAAAAATGAGCATTGTAGACAATAAAATGGTGATTATTGCCGTCACAATCATTCCGCGTTTTAATTCTCTTGCGTTAAGTAATCCGCCTTGCATAGCGCGCACAGGGCCTACTCTATCCTTATTATCTGTTCCTTTCTTTCCATCTCCATAATCGTTCGCAAAATTTGAAAGCACCTGAAAACCTAAGGTAGTTAACAAAGCTAAAATTAAGATCACCATAGAAAACTCGCCTTCGTTTACAGCGGCAGCGGCAGCCATTAAAATTCCCGAGATAGAAAGTGGCAAAGTGCGCAAACGTGCTGCAGAAATCCAAGCTTTTACTTTTTGCATGTGTAGATATAAGTTACAGCAAAAATAGGGAATTTATATCAAGCCGCAGGCCTAACAATTATTACATAATCTCTTTTCATTTTACATTTTTTTCTTACATTTAAAACTTAAACTTAATCCAAAAACAATATGACTACATCTGGAAGTTTTTCAATAGGAGCATTAGTAATGCGCATAAGCTTTGGCGGCCTTATGCTCACACATGGAATCCCAAAAATGCTTGAAGTTTTTAACGGAAACCTCGAGATTGTAGGCGACCCCTTAGGCATTGGCGCCTTGGTAACTTCTATTCTTGTGATCATTGGTGAGGTAATTTCGCCGCTTCTCATTATTATTGGGTACAAAGTGAGATGGACAGCGATTCCTGCAATCATTACAATGGCCGTTGCCGCATTTATGATTCACGGCGCAGACCCATTAGCAAAAAAAGAAATGGCCTTGCTTTATTTAGCAGGTTTTGTAACGATTGCACTTATGGGCGCTGGCAAGTACAGCGTGAGTAAAAGGTAGTTTTATTTTTGCTTAATAATGTTATTTAAAAAAAGGTGTTGGCTCATTTTATTTTAAAATCCAACACCTAAGCGCACGGCAACACGAAGCCCCTCTTCACTCGAGAATGCAGAAATATTACCCACTAATACCCCCGAAGTATCAAAGAACAAACCACCACCAATAGATGTCTTCCAATCATTTGAAGTGTCATTTTTAATCCATACTCTACCATAATCAAAACCTCCATACACCCCAATATCTATAGGAATTAGTTTTGTTTGTATGCGGTTTATCTTAACACGTAAGTCACTACTTTGGACAAAGGAGTTTAACCCAGTGAAACGTTGATTTCGATAGCCTCGCAAACCAGTTTCAGCCCCTAAACTTGCTCCTTGATAAAACTCAATATTGTTATTAAAATTAATATAAGACGCTAAGCAACTCATGATTTTCATACGCTCTTCTGCATCAAAAGGAAGCCCAATATCAAGCTTTGGATTTGCAAATACGGCATTGCTGGTTTCGGTTATATTAAACGCGCTACCTGCAACCATAGTGACTACTAAATCAAGAAATGGAATGAGGTCTTGTATAGAATCATCGTAATAGGCCGTTGCCGCTAGTTCAATAAAACTATTTTTTGTCGCACTGTCATTGCTTTCATAATAGCTCTGAATAAAGCGACTATTGGTTTCCTCAATGGCAATCGATTTATAGGCTAGTGTTGTTTTTAAAGAATGCCCATAAGGATCACGATAAGAAACCCAAGGTGCGACTTTAAACTTTTGCACCCGTACTCTGTTATAGTCAAGTTTAAAAGTATCTGGATCCTCCTCATTAGGGCTGCTCGACTCATTGCCAAAACCGAAAAAGTTAAGTGTGTAATTAGGAGTAGTGGCTTGTAGATCAAGCCCTATATCAAACTGGTCTATAGCGTGAACCCATTGCCCAGTATACTGCAAATCAAAACCTGAAGCAGCAAAATAAAATGCCGCAGTCAATGTATGTTGTTGCGTAAATGGAGTATGTTGAAAACCATAATCTGTAAAGGTGCTCTCAACTCCTACTCGCAAACCATCGTCCACATTCACCCCAAGCAAAGGCCTTACTTTATTTGTAAAACGCTGTAAACGTTCTTGATCATAGAGGCCCGCTTCTGGCTCATCAATCATGTTCACTTTTAGACGGGTAGAAGAAAGTGTTGTAGCCTGAGAAGAAAAATCATACAAACGAATGTCTTTCTCATTTTTAATATCGTAGCTGTCATTATCTGCTCCACCAAAAATATAGATTGGCATCTGCTTTGCACCAGCACCTAGCACTTCAAAAGAATCATTACCATCAAGACCGTACAACCAAACCTGATCTGTATCCCATTTTCGGATCGTATTACTGTAAAAAAGAACTCCAAGCCCCTCTTTGTCTTGCCCGGTAACTTTAGTGCTTCCGTCTGGCTTTCGTTCTATGATAAAACGATCATTTTTATCAGTTCCTTTTATGATAACGAGTTTGCTGAGTAGCTTTACATAAGCGTTAACCAGCTGCGGCAACTGCTCCCGTCTTTTTTTTAAATTTAAAATTATTTCTTCTGAAATGCCAGCATCAAGTTCCTGTGGGACTCTAGAAAAGGCCTTTTCCATAACTTCGTCTGTGAGTGCCGACTTTAGCTTTTTAGCTTCGCAATCCCAAAAAGATGCATCGAGATTTGAAATCAAGGCTTTGTCTAAAGTAAAGGCGCTTTTATTGAGCCATTTTGGATTCACTAATTCGCCGCTATAGTTTTCTAAATTCCTGCGTTTTTTTGAGAAATAGGTTATCAAACGCATTAACGGACCATCACCCATTTTAGAAAATGCTTGATCGCTATTTTTAGAGATAGGTGTATATACCGTTATTCCATTCGTACTAGAACTAAGCCAATCCCATTGTGATTCGTTTCGATTCCAATCACCTATAAGCATATCAAATATACGCGCTCTTATATATCCAGTTTCATCTATTTTATTTGAAGCACCTGCTCTTAACTGATCCAGCACCTTCTGCGTTGTAACTAGTGTATCGTTTGAAGCTGTGTGATCAAAAGACAACATTTCCGAAGGGATTTGCTTTTCAATATAATAAAGTGCTCCGTCATAATTTTGGGCAAACGTACCGAGAGCGCCGTCGCGAGGGACATAAATCAAGGAGGAATAAGTATGTGGAACTTCTAGATCACGCGCCAAGGAACCTACCACAAGGGAAATATAAGGATGCGCACCCGTGCCCACATCGTCAATAAAATCTGCCGTAAAGGTGTCTTCGAGTTCGCCCTCTTCATATTCCTGCTTTAGCGCTCCATTGTTGAGATATGCTGTTGGATTTTTCCGTAGAGCTCGCAGCACATATTTGTTGCCTTTTGCATCGGCCAATAGTAATGCTCGTGCGCTCTTAGCTCCCCATTGTTTTACAAAATATAAACCGCCTTCATACTTCGCAAGGTCGACAACAGGAGCCGCAACAGGCGTAGCATATGCTTGTCTGTAGCGCTGCCCCCATAGGGAAATATAGAAATAACTTTTTGAAATTTCGGTTTCAGAAAATATACTCGATAATATATTTTCTCCGAAAATTGAATCTTGGACACTCGAATTCGCATCCTGAGCTTGCAATAATACTATATGTAGCATACAGGTACTGAGGAGTAACAAAAAGCGGTTCTTAGACATATAATTTATATAACAGCATTTTTGTAAAGATTGTTGTCATCCAAAACCATATTAATCAAAAATCCCTACTAAAAGCTCTTTCAACAAATCTCCCTGCGGAAGTCCGGAAGCTCCTACTCCTTTACTTTTGAGATCTACATCTCTAATGACTGAAATAATACTGCTCACCTTTTTCATTGGATAGTTGCCAGCTGCTTGTTGATAATCCTTTAAAAAATAGGGATTCACACCAAGCACTTTTGCGGCTTCGCTTTTATTCGTGAGCGAATGATACTTAAGTAGTTTTGAGAAGAAACTATATAATAGAGCGACCGTAAGTACAATAGGATGGTCTTTTGGGTTTTGAGAAAAATATGTAATAATCCTGTAGGCTTTTTTAAAATCTTTTGCCCCAAGTGCGTTCTGCAACTCAAAATTATTAAAGTCTTTACTGATCCCAATATTCCGCTCTATAATTTGAGGCGTAATCTGTTCTCCAGGTTTTATGATAAGGAGTAGCTTTTCAAGCTCGTTATTTACTTTCCCTAGGTCATTCCCTAAAAACTCGACGAGCATTAGTGCCGCCTTAGGTGTAATTGTATGTCCCTTACCTTGCAGCACTCTTGAGATCCAGTTGGGAACTTGATTATCATAAAGTTTTTTACTTTCAAAAAGTTCGCCCGTTTTTTTAAGTACTTTACTTAACTTTTTACGCGCATCCAGCTTCTTATACTTATAGCACATAACAAGCACCGTTGATGGCTGCGGGTTTGTTGCATAGCCAACAAGGTTTTCTATAGTGCGAGATAAATCTTGCGCTTCGCGCACAATGATTACTTGCTTCTCTGCCATCATTGGATATCTTTTGGCATTACTAACGACGTCATCAATAGTGACATCACGGCCGTATAATACCACCTGATTAAAACCTCGCTCTTCTTCGGTGAGTACGCTTTTTGCGATAAAATCTGAGATAGCATCTATATAATATGGCTCATCACCCATTAGGAAATAAATGGGTTTAAAGTTTTTACTCTTTATATCTGTGATGATAGATTTTACTTTATCTAAGGGCATTTTTTAATTTTTGATTTTAGCTATACGATTTTAGATGAATTCAAAACTCGCCACGTTGGTGTACTTCAACTCCAAAGATATCAGAACAGTATGACAAAGTCTTTTCAATATACCTATAGAAAACTCTGAATTCTGCATTCCTAAGTCAGAATTGAAATATACCTTTACAGCAATGCAACAATTACATTTTCCAACGTATGAGTTTCGTTTCAAAAGTAACGAAAACAAACCGATGATTTTTGACGTCATAAGGAAAAAATTTGTGGTACTCACACCAGAAGAATGGGTACGGCAACATGTGGTGCATTTTCTTATGTCAGAAAAAAAATATCCACTGTCACTGATCAACGTTGAGAAGCAAATAAAGCTTAATAAAACAACCAAACGCTATGATATAGTAGTGTTTAACAGCGACGGCAGTATCCATCTCATCGTAGAGTGTAAAGCGCCAAAAATCGAAATCAAGCAAGAAACTTTTGATCAGATTGCTCGGTATAATTTTGTATTAAATGCAACGAACCTGATGATAACCAATGGGCTATCTCATTATTATTGCCGGATGGATTTTGAGAAGGAGCGCTATATCTTTCTAGAGGAGATTCCCGCCTATTTAGAGTAGCTCCTGTATTAGAATTTTATGAGTTGTATTTAAAAAAATAGTTGTTATTTCAATTATCTTTAACCTTCATTAAAATACAGCCATGAAAAACTTTTTATATCTCTTTATTGCGGTTTTTAGCATTTCAGCAACCGCCCAATTACAATCACCTGAGGCTTTCTTAGGGTATGAAATAGGAGCGCAATTTACACGACACGCAGATGTAGTAAACTATTTTGAGCACGTCGCAGAAAATAGCGCGATGGTCACGTATGCTGAATATGGTAAAACAAATGAGCGAAGACCACTCACATACGCTATTGTATCTACGCCAGAAAATCTTGCCAATATTGAGACCATCCGCAAAAATAATTTAATAAATGCCAGACTCGAGACTGGAAGTGCAAATCCAGAAGTTGCCATCGTTTGGTTGAGTTACAACGTTCATGGTAACGAAGCTTCTAGCACAGAAGCTGCAATGGCCACTGTCTATGAATTGATTACTAAAAAACAAGCTTGGCTGGAAAACACCGTTGTGATTATCGATCCATGCGTAAATCCTGATGGTCGTGATCGATATGCAAACTGGTATAATCAAGTAAAATCTACCCCATACGATGTATTACAGACAGCGGCAGAGCACAATGAGCCGTGGCCAGGTGGTCGTCCTAACCACTATCTTTTTGACTTAAATCGTGATTGGGCTTGGGCAACGCAAGTTGAGAGCCAACAAAGACTTAAAATTTACAATCAATGGATGCCACACATTCACGTAGATTTTCACGAACAAGGAATCAATGAGCCGTATTACTTCGCGCCAGCTGCAGAACCATTTCACGAAGTGATTACAGACTTTCAGCGTAGCTTTCAAACAGATATAGGAAAAAATCACGCTAAATATTTTGATCAAGAAGGATGGTTATTTTTCACGAGAGAGCGTTTTGATTTGCTCTACCCAAGTTATGGCGACACCTACCCAACTTTTATGGGCGCCATTGGAATGACTTACGAACAGGCGGGTCATGGACGTGCAGGCCTTGGCATTAATACAGATGAAGGTTTTGTTCTTACCTTAAAAGATAGAGCCGCGCATCACACCACTACGGGACTCTCTACAGTAGAAATGGGAAGTAAGAATGCGACTAAATTAAACACAGAGTTTAAAAAATTCTTCATCAATAGCGATATTGAATACAAGAGTTACGTGCTTAAAGGGAATCCAGATAAATTAAAAGCCTTAACCAACTTGTTAGATAAGCACGATATAAAATATGGTTTTTCTGACGGCGGAAATGTGAACGGTTTCAATTATAGCCAAAACAAAAACGCATCTATGGACGCAACTGGCGCACTCGTTGTCAGCGCTACCCAACCAAAAGGCAAAATGGTCAAAGCCTTATTTGAACCAGATGCAAAATTGAGTGACCCGCTCACCTATGATATTACAGCCTGGAGTATCCCTCACGCCTATGGTCTTGATGCCGTTGCCAGTAAAACAACCGTGGCAGCAAATGGAAGAAACCCATATGTTAAAGAAATCAACCAAGTGTATGCAGGCGCCGCAGGGTATCTGGTAAAATGGAATTCTATGAGCGATGCTCGGTTTTTAGCTGAGTTACTTCAGAACGATATTAAAGTTCGGTTTTCTGAAAAAGACCTAAGTTTTGAAGGAAAGACTTTTGATAAAGGAACCTTGGTAATCACAAAAAGTGACAATAGATCTAACATTGAGTTTGCAGCAACCGTGACAAAAATCGCAAATAAACACGAGCGTAAACTACACGCTTCCAATACAAGTTTTAGTGACAACCGCACAGATTTTGGATCACCAGACATCAAGCTAATTAATAAACAACGCATTGCGATGTTGCGAGGAGATGGCGTTTCATCTTTAAGTTTTGGTTCGTTATGGCATTTCTTTGAGCAAGACTTAAAATATCCAGTAACTAATATTGATACTGGCGATTTTAGCGCAGCTTCTCTTAAAAACTTTGACATACTTGTATTACCAAGTGGTTGGTACGGCAGCAAACTTAACGACGAGGCTATTGATGGCATTAAAGATTGGGTACGCAATGGAGGTAAAATAATCGCAATGGCAGGAGCGGTTCGTTCTTTTGCAGGAAAAGACGGTTTTGATTTAAACCAAAATAAAGCAGCAGAAGATGATGATGAGAAGAAGGAGGAGTCAAAAGGAAACTTAACGCCATATGACCAGCGAGAACGTGAGAACGTAAAAGATTTGATTACTGGGAGTATCTACAAAACAACGCTAGACGCATCTCACCCTATGGCCTTTGGTTATGGAGACAGCTATTACAGTCTTAAGCTAGGAGGAACTTCATACCAGTTTTTGGAAAATGGTTATAACGTAGGCTATATTAAAGGAGCTCCAGAAACAGTATCAGGTTTTTCTGGTGTAGACGCCAAAGAAGGCCTTACAGATAGCATGACTTTTGGAGAAGCGAGAATGGGTAGTGGTAGTATTATCTACTTTGTAGACGACGTAATGTTTAGGTCTTTCTGGGAAAATGGAAAGCTTCTTTTTGTAAACTCCCTTTTCTTTGTGAACAACAACAGGTTTACACTTTAGGGGAAGATAGTTTCCACATTAAAAAAAATAAGGGGTTCATTGCGAGACCCCTTATTTTATTTAATCACACTCCACTTCGCTTATCATTCGTTCTGTAGCTTGCATTGACCGCTTGTACTTGCGATTGCCCCATATTACAAAGAGAATTACTGAGAGTAGCACTACTGCTATAAAAACATACATCCCCACACCAAAATCATCTCCAAAATCATCATTACCCATTAGCTTACTCGTCACAACCATCGATGTAAAAAAAACAAAGACACTGTAAGGAATTGCCAATCGCTGTAAGTTTAACAATCGTTTTTTTGATTTCTGAAATTTTAACAAAACGGCTTTATAACTTTCTGCAGACCACTTCAATGATTTTACCGTATGCAATGATTTTAATATAAAAACAGGCATTACAATTAAAGATAGCGCTAACAATATTGAAATTACCTTTAATAATAAGGTGTCCATTATGGATAAATTAAACAGGATTGTAAGCGCCATTGCAATGCAAATAAGCCCTCCGGTAAACTCGTAAAGCCAAAATATTTTAAATCTATTTTTATACTTCTGATTGGTAATTTCCATAATTTGTTTTTTATTTAATACTTCTAGTTTATCCACACGTTTACTCATCTCGTTCCATTGTGCTTGCAATTCTTCTAGTTCCATAGCGCGTATTTTTAGACAATTTCTTTTAATTTGCTCTTTATTCTGGACATTCTAGTGCCCACATTGTTTTCTGTAAATCCCGTTATAATACCTATCTCACTATAACTATTACCTTCAAGGAATAGGAACACGATTCCTTTTTCGATCACATTTAATTGACTAATCGCGCCCTGCAAACGCTGACTTTGCTCCTTTGACACAACATCTATTTCTTCTTCTAAATCAGGCAATGTTACTTTATGAATAATGTGTTGCTGCCGCTTTGATTTGTTTAAAAACCCTATCGCTGTATTCATTGCCACTCGATACATATAGGTGGTAATTTTTGCTTCACCCCTAAAGTTCTCAAATGATTTCCATAATTGTAGCACAATTTCTTGATACAGGTCTTCTTGGTCTTCTCAACTGTCTGTATAAATCCTGCTGGCCTTATATATGATGCCTTTGTGCGCTAAAATTAAATTTAAAAATACTTCGTTGTGTTGCATCGATTAGCTTTCTGTTCTATAAGTGCAGAGATTTGTAGAATTAGTACACATTTTAAAATAAAATTTGGAATGTAGTCATAAAAAAACCACCTTCCATAATACAGGAAGGTGGTTTCAATTTAAAAATTTTTTTCTACTTAAGCGTTATCTATCGGTTGATGCTGCTCGCGCTTGTCTGTCACTTGATAATTTATCTCACGGCCGTCTGCCTTATTTCCTTTTTTATTAATTGCGTTATCTTTTAAACTCGACTCGTTTGGGATGGCTCCTTCATTTTTCGTATCTATAGTTTTGTGTTTTTGTTCAATAATAATAATAATATAACATCAAAAATAAAAACTAGCCAAAACCTTAAGATAGATTAACCGTGGCTTGTTAAAGACTTCATAACGACTCTTGATTTTTAGACTCAATCCATTTACTCATGTATTTTGAAGCTTGCAGGGTATGATGTTGCAGTATTTGTCCAATAAAATTGTCATTTCGATGCATCACTACTGCTTCGGAAATGCCCTTTATTTTATCAAGAAGGTTTTTTGAATGTCCCTCAGCATTAAACCTTGAATCCAAAATCTCAAACCCAGTTTGCTGCGAAACGAGCCAATCTCTTTTTTCTGAATATAGTGTGACAGCACAATTAGTAAAACGAGCCACATCATCTTCAATCCCTCCTGCATCTTTTCCTGCACCATACATTCCTTCTGCGCCAATAGTTGTGGTAACAGCTGGAGTGCCATAAGACATCGCGTCTAAAAGCTTCCCTTTTAGCCCTGCACCAAAACGTATAGGCGCGAGGCATATCCTCGCAGCACACATCACCTCCTCAACAGAAGGCGCCCAACCTTTAATAAAAAACCCATTTCGCTCACTATGTAATTCTAAAATTTGTTGCGGCGCGTACGCGCCAAAAACACTTAATGTAGCTTCTGGTAATTGCTTGCGTATCGCTGGCCAGATTTCTTTATGCAGCCATTTTACGCTATCAACATTAGGCGCATGATAAAAGTTCCCAATGGCTATAAAACCATTTCGTTCTTCATACTCTGGAATTTTGCCTAACGTTCCTGCGAGTGATTTCGGGAGAAAAGGCAGGTATTGAAGTAGCCCTTCTGGAATATGAAATATATCAATTAATAATGCCATTTCTATTTCAGAAATAATAAGACTCAAATCTGATCTCAAAATACTGGCGAGCTCACGTTTTGCTGTATCTGTGTACAACTGTAGGTCGTTTAAGTTTCCGTGTTTCTTAAAAGAAACTTCTCTTGCCTTTCTTAAAAAATGAAGATCTTCTGTGTCTAGTACTCGTAGTGCATTGGGGCAATGTTCTGCCACGCGCCACCCAAATTGTTCTTCTGTAATATACCGATCAAACAGAACAATGGTTGGTTCTAGTTTGGCTATTAAGATATCAAAAGAGGGATGGTTGAGTTTTAAATTTTCAGAAGTAATCCCGAGGATATGAAGGTCTGCACTCTTATCTGAAGTACTTGCGGCACTCCCAAAAGTAACTTGGAATCCTTCCTTAATAAAAAGTTTTATCAACTGCATCATTCTTGATCCAGCAGCCGTGGTTGTTGGCTCTGGGAACGTGTGACCTATAATGAAGATTTTTTTACCCATAGCACGACACTAAAACAAATTAAAGCGCATCTACTGCCACCGTTTTAGTTTCTATTATGGAGGGTAGCCCTCTTTCTATAAGTGTATATGCAATTACTATGTTCTTATCATTTAATGCTAGTTTAGGGAAGCCGCTCGCCCTCGCAGTACTCGTTTTTGCAACAGTCATAACTTCTCCTTTTGATCCGTCCTTATCTACTTTGAGTAGCTGGATTAAAGTGTCATCTCCTATATCTTCTATCCAACTTACTACAGCCTCTGTGCTAGAAATCATCACTAAGTCTACGCGACCCATTGTAGGATTACTGTTTATATTAATAGGGATATCGAGTTCGTTTACGCCACCTTTCCCAAAAGCAAGTTGAACCTTAGGCTCTTCTTGAGCTGCAGAAAACCAAGCAACGACATATTCATTATTAAACGAGGATAAGGCAGGTCCATTTACCGGGCAGCCGGCAATTTTCCAATTATCATTTCCTACCGTGAAGGGCTCAGACCAACCAGTTGCTTCACTCCATTTCTTTATTTTAACATCTCTTATCTCATCGTCACTTCTACCTCTATAGGCTACGATAATTTGTTTGTCTTTAGTTACAGCCAAATCTGTCTGGCAACAATCACAAACACGATGATCCAATTCTTCTTCTCTACTAATGTCTCCGTTTTCTGAAACAATAGCCCCTCTCAAAGTCATAGCTCCTCCATCGCCACTATGGCCATCGTGACTCATTCCTGACGTGTTCCTGCCATCTAACCATACGGCATAAAAAGACTTCTGTCCATAGGGTTGTAAAGACACAAAACCGTGCTCGCTTTTTGTACCGTCATCGTGAAGAAAGATATTTCGTTTCCAGGAAATACTGTCTGACATAGAAGGGCGCATCAACGTCTGCATCAGGTTAAGCTTTATGTCATACGTATAGGCTCCAGAATCAGATTTCTGAAGTAAGTTAGTAAGCACGGTCCCATCATTTATAGCAATTGCAGGGAAATCTGCCCAGTTTACAAACCAGTCATTTCCGCTCGCTGCGGTTGTTGTCGTCTTCCAACTACCGTTTTTGTAGTGCGCAAATTTTAAAAAATCAGTGCTGTCTTTTGTGTTGAGCCAAGACATCCATAGTCCTTCTTGATTTGAAAAAAGATTGGGTGTTTGACTATGTAAAGCAGCTGGATTTTTAATAGTTTCCAAAGACTCTCGCTTCTCCTCTTGCTTTTTACAAGAAAAAAAAGCTATAAATAACAAACATAGAATGATACGCATAAGATCCAAATTTGAATTTAAAAGTACAAAATTGCTATCTTAATATGATGGCAGATTTCGACTTCTTTTTTAAGTACTGGTATCCTCCGCCTTTGTTATAAAAAAATCCTACTTCACCACTTCGGCATATAAATCAAAGTCTTCTGCTCCTGTGATTTTTACAGCAAAGAATTCTCCTGTTCTTAAGTATCCTTCTTCTGCATTAATCAACACCTCGTTATCAACGTCTGGGCTGTCAAATTCAGTACGACCTACATAGTAAGCGCCTTCTTTACGGTCAATAAGTACTCGGTACTCATTCCCTATTTTTTGTTGGTTTAATTCCCAAGAGATTTGAGATTGGATTTCCATTATCTCGTTGGCACGATCCATTTTCACTTCTTCAGGTACATCGTCTTCTAAGTTGTAAGCATGTGTATTTTCTTCGTGAGAATAGGTAAAACAACCTAATCTTTCAAAACGCATTTCACGCACCCAAGCTCTCAACGTTTCATAATCTTCTTGGGTTTCACCCGGATATCCTACAATCAACGTAGTTCTAATTGCCATATCTGGCACTGCTGCTCTAAAGTCTTGTAACAACTTAGTGGTCTTTGCTTTTGTAGTCCCTCGTCTCATCGACTTTAAAATAGGATCTGCAATATGCTGTAATGGAATATCTATATAGTTACAAATTTTAGGCTCTTTGCGCATTAAGTCAAGCACATCCATTGGAAAACCTGTAGGAAAAGCATAATGCAAACGTATCCATTCTATTCCCTCTACTTTTACCAAGTTTTCTAGTAACTCTGCAAGGTTTCTTTTCTTGTAGATATCGAGGCCGTAGTATGTTAAATCTTGCGCAATTAAAATGAGTTCTTTTACTCCTTTTGTCGCCAATTTTTCGGCTTCAATCACTAAATTTTCAATTGGTGTTGAACGGTGTTTTCCTCTCATAATGGGGATTGCACAAAACGAACAAGGTCTATCGCAGCCTTCGGCAATTTTTAAATATGCGTAATTCTTAGGCGTTGTTGTAAGACGTTCTCCTATTAATTCGTGCTTATAATCTGCTCCTAATGCTTTTAAAAGCCCAGGTAATTCTGTAGTCCCAAAATACTGATCCACATCTGGAATTTCTTTTTGAAGGTCTGGCTTATATCTTTCAGAAAGACAACCGGTAACAAATACCTTATCTACAAGTCCTTCTTTTTTCTTCTGAACAAATTCTAATATCGTATTGACACTCTCTTCTTTGGCATTTGCAATAAAGCCACAGGTATTTATCACGACCACATTTCCCTCCTCTTCGTGAACCACCTCTTTATTATTGGCTTTTAGCTGCCCCATCAACACTTCACTATCATAGACGTTCTTAGAACAACCTAAAGTGACTACGTTAATCTTATTTTTCTTGAGTGTTTTTGTTCTCATCTTACAAATTTACGTCCCGAAAAGTATCGGGATTAGTGGTGCTATTCAATATTAGTTAAGCGGGTGCAAAGGTACTAGAAATATCTAGCATTTAATGCTTTATTACGCAAATGGATTAAATTGAAAAGCAAGTAGCACTACTACAGAATGACCAACGAACATTCCAAGCATCGATACTGGTATTATCCAAAACTGGTCTTTTAAAATCTTTTGGCTCTTAACGTGTCTCCAGAAGAGATAAGTACCAAGGATCCTAAATGGTATTAATAGTAAATGTGCGAAGCTGACGTGAAAAAAAGCGACTCTGGAAAAAGCGGATTTCGGGCTAACAAAAATACCTTATAACCGAACTAATATTTGAAACACGCAATACAATAAGCAAAGCTCAGCAATCGCGTCTTTCCACCACACAGACAACTTAAACAATTTGGAAATTTTATTCCTTGAAAAAACTATCTACAAACTCAAACTTATTAAACACTTGAAGATCTTCGATACCCTCCCCTACTCCTATGTACTTCACAGGAATTTGAAACTGATCACTAATCCCTATCACAACACCACCTTTTGCGGTTCCATCTAGTTTAGTTACTGCTAGCGAGGTTACTTCTGTAGCTGCGGTAAATTGTTTTGCTTGCTCAAAGGCGTTCTGCCCAGTAGATCCATCAAGTACTAAAAGCACATCGTGTGGAGCGTCTGTAATCACTTTTTGCATTACCCGCTTTACTTTGGTGAGCTCATTCATTAAGTTCACTTTATTATGAAGTCTACCTGCGGTATCTATGATAATAACATCAGCATTCTGGTGTACGCCACTCTCTAGCGTATCAAAAGCAACACTTGCCGGATCACTGCCCATTTCTTGCCTTATCATTGGAACTCCAGTTCTATCTGCCCATACTTGTAGTTGGTCTATAGCAGCCGCTCTAAAAGTATCTGCCGCACCCAACACCACCTTGTATCCTGCATTTTTAAACTGATGTGCTAATTTACCAATAGTTGTTGTTTTACCCACACCATTCACTCCTACCACCATAATCACGTGTGGTCCCGTCGCATGTTTTGGAACAGAAAAAACACTTTCGTTACCGTTGTCAATTTCACTTAACAGACCTGCAATCTCTTCCCTCAGGATTAAATTGAGTTCACTAGTACCTACATATTTATCTTTAGCTACTCTTGCTTCGATGCGGTCTATAACCTTTAGCGTAGTCGTTACACCCACATCACTTGAAACTAAAATTTCTTCTAGGTCATCTAGCACGTCCTCATCCACCTTAGCCTTTCCGGCTACAGCCTTGTTGAGTTTATCAAAGAAAGTGGATTTAGATTTCTCTAAGCCCTTATCCAGGGTTTCCTTTTTTTCTTTGTTAAATATGTTTTTAAAAAAACTCATTATCGATATGTTAATTGTTCTTGCATGTTACTCGCAAAATGCAAAAATACGAAAAGCCACTCTTGTTTAAAAGTGGCTCAACTTAATATTATAAAAAGAACAATTATTTTTTGCTCATCCAGTCGCTTACTCTGTCTGGAGCCATAATTGATTCTGTAAAAACGTAAGCCCCAGTTTTTTGAGACTTCACCATTTTTATTGCTTTAGTAAGACGCTTAGATCCTGTTTGTAGCGATGCTACCGATTTCTTTGCCATAACACTTGTTTTTCATTCCGTTAGAACGGAACCTAATTACTTAATTTCTTTGTGAACCGTCATTTTCTTCAAGATTGGGTTAAATTTCTTTAACTCCATTCTATCTGGCGTATTCTTTTTGTTCTTTGTGGTGATGTAACGAGATGTTCCAGCCTGCCCTGAGTCTTTATGCTCAGTACATTCTAAAATTACCTGTACTCTGTTTCCTCTTCTAGCCATCTTACTATTCTATTAATGGTTGTTACAGTTACTTAGAAAGGATCCCGTTTGCACGAGCCTCTTTAATTACTGCAGAAATACCTTTTTTGTTAATATTTTTTAATGCTGAAGTAGACACCTTAAGGGTAATCCACTTGTCCTCTTCAGGAATGTAAAAACGCTTCTTCATCAAGTTTACATTAAACTTGCGCTTCGTTTTATTCATCGCGTGAGACACGTTGTTTCCAACCATTGCCTTCTTTCCAGTAAGTTCACAAACTCTTGACATTGCTGCAATTTTTTTAGTTATTTTTAAACAGGGTGCAAATTTAAGTAATATTATTGGTTTGAGCAACAAAAGAAATTCAGTTTTTTGATAATTCTTTTAGCAACATTTCTAGGGCTTTATTCTTAGCCTTGGCAATAACACGCTCGCGGTGATTTCCGAAGCTAAATTCTTCTGCCAACACCGCTCTAGAAGAGGCAATAGCAATACATACCGTCCCTACTTCTTTATCTGTATCTCCCAATGCAGGCCCCGCAACTCCCGTTGTAGCGATGGCATAATCTGTATCAAATAGTCTCCTGCTATTTTCTGCCATGGCGCTTGCAACTTCAACACTTACCACCGTATGTTTTTTAATTAAAGTCGCATCCACTTTTAACACACTGGTTTTAAGAGCAGTACTGTATGGAATTAGGCCTCCTTTAAAATAGGATGACGCCCCAGCGACTTCCGTAATCATTTGCGCAATGGCACCACCGGTGCAACTTTCTACTACACTTAATGTTTGCCCTTTGGTAATAAGCAATTCTGAAATACGCCCAACTAAACTTGTTTCATCTTCATAACCAATGACGATGTCCTTTAATATTTCAGCAAGAAGAAGCATTTGCTTGTTCACATCATCTTCTACACTAATCTTATCGCGCCCTGTAGCCGACAATCGTAGACGCACATTACCAAACGACGGCAAGTATGCTAGCTTTACATTTGCTATCAAAGCGTTTTCCCAATCTTCTATTCTATCCTGAATCTGGCTTTCGCCTTGCCCAATAGTCAATAAAGTTTTATGGTAGATGTGTGGCCGGTCAAATTTCACCAATACTCGGGGCAGCACCTCATCCTTCAACAAACCTTTCATCTCCTGCGGCACACCTGGCATCGAGACAAAAACAGTATTATCCTTTTCCATCCACATACCCGGAGCCGTACCACGAACGTTCATTAGAACGGTGGCTTTACTCGGGACCATAGCTTGCGTCAAGTTTGAAGGCAAAGGCTCTCGTTTAATGTACTCTTTAAAAATAGTATGGATATGCGCCAGAACCGCCTTGTTTTCTATAAGCGTATCCTCAAAATAATGCAGAAATGTAGCCTTTGTAATATCATCCTTAGTTGGACCTAAACCACCCGTTACAAGAACCAGATCAACTCGCTCATTTGCTTGAGCGAGCGCATCTAGAATATGGGCAGCTTCATCTTGCACAGAGGTTATCTGATAAACCTTAACACCCACCTTATTGAGTTCTTTAGCGATAAAAGCAGAATTGGTGTCCACTATCTGTCCAATTAAGATCTCATCTCCTATGGTAATAATTTCTGCAAGCATATCTTATGCGAAGTCTAATTTTATCTCACCAAAAACATGATTGAGTGCTGTATTTAATGACGCTATATTCTCTGCTACAGCGCTCCTATTTTTATTACCTCTTGTCCAACTCTCTATTACGGCAATATCTTTAAGGGCGCTTATCCCAAACATTTCTATATTGGGTTTCATTTTATGAGCAAACTGATATGCTAGCTCTTTATTATCATTAGCAACCGCTTCTGTTAAAGCTTTAAGATCTGGGGGGATCTCTTCTAAAAATGCCTGTGCTACAATAGCCATAAACTCGGTGTCTCCACCAGCTATTTCTTTTAAGCTTTCTAGGGAATAATGCTTATCCATTAGTTAAATGTTTAGTGGGGATTGTTGTTAGGTTGTTTTATTATTTCACCTTTATAGAGAATAATTTCTTGTCCTCTATAAAGCCTGTAAGAATATCATTAGATTGTATTCTTGCAACACCACTAGGCGTTCCTGTAAATATAATGTCTCCAATCTTTAAAGTAAAATATTTTGAAACATATTCGATTAAAGCATCAATATTCCACAGCATTAAGGAAGTATTTGCCTTTTGAACCACTTTTCCAGAATTTTCTAGTCTAAAATTGATGTTATCTAGGTCTTCAAATTCGCTTTTAGGTAAAAATTCACCAATAACGGCTGAGCCGTCAAAAGACTTTGCTTTCTCCCAAGGCAATCGTTTTGCCTTTAATTGTGTTTGAAGATCGCGGGCCGTAAAATCTATACCAAGCCCTATCTCATCGTAATACTTGTGGGCAAACTTGCGGTCTATGTGTTTTCCTAATTTATTAATCTTTACCAGAACCTCCACTTCATGATGTACATCATCTGAAAAATCTGGAATAAAGAACGGCTGCTTTTTTAATAAGATAGCCGTATCTGGCTTCATGAAAATTACAGGCTGTTCTGGTCGCTCACTATTTAATTCTGTTATGTGATCTGTATAATTTCTACCAATGCATATAATTTTCATATCGTTCGGGACCTGCCTGAAGGCAAACAGGAGATTTAAAGTTTATTATTAAGCTTACTTAATTTTATTCTAGTTAACACCTTCTTAGTGTATAAAGGAAAGTCTGCATTAAGCAGCCACCCAAAATAGCCTGGTTCTTTTTCCAGCACTACTTCTACTAGAGTTCCTTTATGTTTTCCGAAGGCAAAAGTTTCTTGTCCTTCTTTATTAACACCTATATACCCCGCGAAATCTGCAAACCTATTGTGCGCACTATATGTAGCTAGCGCAGTAACATCGTTTTCAAGATCTTCATAACGATCCAATTGCGCTTTTAACACCTCATAAGTTGCATTTGTATCTGCTGCAGCACTGTGAGCGTTTAATAACTCTTCATCACAATAAAACTTATATGCAGCTTCTAGTGTGCGCTTTTCTTTTTTGTGAAAAATAGTCTGCACGTCAACTGAGGCGGCTTTTTTAAGATCGTAATCTATTTCTGCTCTCAGTAATTCTTCTGCTAAAAGTGGGATATCAAAACGGTTAGAATTGTACCCGCCAAGATCGCAATCCTTTATTAAAGCAAAAACCTTGGGCGCAAGCTCTTTGAACGTAGGCTCGTTTGCCACCATCTCATCTGTGATCCCGTGAATGGCACTTGTCACTGCTGGAATAGGAATCGTGGGATTAACTTTCCAGACAAAACTCTCTTTGTTACCATTCGGAAACACTTTTAAAACAGCGATTTCGACTATTCTATCTTTGGCAATATTAATTCCTGTAGTTTCAAGATCAAAAAAACAGATGGGCTTTTTAAGTTGTAATTGCATTGCTTAAGTTTATGAGGCAAAGGTAACAATTACTCTTTTTGATTATCTATGAAGCCGAAATATTTACTCATTTTATTCATTCTTGCCTCAGGGTTCAACGCAGGAGTAAATAAACCCGCAGTATCATTTCAGAAATAATACAAGGAAAATAAATTGTCCCGTTTAGTGAAAACAACCAACACAACGCGCTTCCTAAAGAGCACAGACTGTCCGGTGTTTTTATTATAAGCGGTTCTGACGTGTGCGAAAAAGCATGCTGGGGTCTAAGCAACACTATTGCCCGTATTCCTTAATAAATAAGAATTTTCAATTAATTAGCACCAACTGTATAAGGGCATCACGAAATGGTAAGAAAATTAAATCTCACGATTCACATCCCACCCTTCCAGATAATCCGACACTGCTTTCACAAATTGCCCACCTAAAGCACCATTTACAACACGATGATCATAACTGTGAGATAAGAACATCTTGTAACGGATACCAATAAAATCTCCATCTGGAGTTTCTATAACCGCAGGAACTTTACGTATCGCACCTAATGCTAAAATACCAACTTGTGGCTGGTTAATGATAGGCGTTCCCATAATGCTGCCAAAGGTACCAACATTTGTAACCGTATAGGTTCCGCCTTGAATGTCATCAGGCTTTAATGCACCATTACGTGCACGACCAGCAAGATCATTTACGGCCTTACTCATCCCAACTAAATTTAGTTGGTCTGCATTCTTGATCACCGGCACTATTAAGTTTCCGTCTGGCAAGGCAGCTGCCATACCAAGATTAATGTTTTTTCGTTTTATAATGGTATCACCGTCTATGGCGATATTCATCATAGGGAAATCTTTTAAGGCTTTTGCCACGGCCTCCATAAATATAGGTGTAAACGTTAGGTTCTCTCCTTCACGTTTTGCAAAACCATCTTTTACTTTTTTACGCCAGTTCCATATGTTTGTAACATCTGCTTCAATAAATGACTGCACGTGTGCACTTGTCTGTACACTCGCAACCATATGATGCGCAATAAGCTTACCCATACGGGTCATCTCTATCACCTCATCGCCTCCATTTACAGAAACGGGAGCAGATTTTGCTGCTGGCACTTTTGCTGCGGGAGCGGCACTACTTGCTACTGCCTGTTTTGGCTGCGCAACCGCAGCTTCTTTCGCTCCGCCATTCTCAACGTACGCAAGGATATCATTTTTAGTAACACGGCCGTCTTTTCCTGTACCTGCAATGTTATCCAATTGCGACTGAGAAATTCCTTCTGCAGCAGCGATATTTTTTACTAAAGGAGAATAAAAACGATCCTCCGTATTTGTAATTGATGTTTGTGTAGCTTCTTTTGCAGCGCTCACTGTTTCTACAACAGCAGCAATGGCTTTAGCCGCAGGAGCAGCAGGCTCAACACTTGATGTTTCTGGAGCGCTAGATGCTGGCGCATCTCCTTCTGTCTCAATCACCGCTAGTGTTTCTCCTACTTGAACAACATCATCTGTATTAAAACGAATCTCTACAAGTATTCCGTCCACTTCACTAGGCACTTCGCTATCTACCTTATCTGTTGCAATCTCAAGGACTGCCTCATCTGCTTCAATGGTGTCGCCAACGCTTTTAAGCCAATTGGTTACGGTTGCTTCTGCAACGCTTTCTCCCATTTTAGGTAGTTTCAATTCAAATCTTGCCATAGCTATTATTAGGTGATATCGGGTTTTAACGATGCAAAATTAGTCAAAATAAATAGTTTAACAGATTCTATTTTCTAAAATTTCACAACACTTCCTTTACTGTCACTTTGATCACTCCCTAGTAGAAAATTACAACCTGGGGGTTTAATCTTAAATCGATTCCCTTTATTGCTCATCTGCTGCATAAAAGTAAAAATGCGCTGATACGATATATAGTCTGCATCAAAAATGATTTCTGTATTATGTAAAATGGTATCTTCTAGCACCGCAATAGCAGATGAAGACAGCTCATCATTATATATTGCTGAAAGTTTCTTCAATAATGAAAAGTCATTTGTAAAGACAATAGATTGTTCAATGTGGGTCCTTTGCCTTTTTGCCGAAGCACCTAGTAAAGGGTGTGCCGCTCTTGCAGCAAACACTCCCATTTTTACGAGTATCTTTTGCCAAGAAGTAAGCGATAATTGTTTTTCGTAAAAAATATGCATCGCACCATAGAAACGCTTGAGATACGTTTTATCTCTTACGGTACTCTCGCCTTTATAATGCAGCGCGGCAGTGCTACCTAAGTATCGGTTCTTAAACCCAGCTTTTTCTATTCTATAAGAGAAGTCAATATCTTCCCCATACATAAAGTAATCTTCATCAAAGCCACCCACGGTATTATAGACATCCCGTTTCAGTAGCATAAAAGCGCCTACTAATACCGCGACTTCTCCTTCTCCTTTTTCTGAAATATGACTCGCGTAATACCCATTCTTTTTATGACCCTTACCCATCATTTTTTTAAGTGCGACTCCCGGTGTAGGAAGGTTTCTCTTACTTTCTGGCAAATAGTCTCCCGTCCCATCCATAAGAAAAGTGCCCAATGCTCCCATATTAGGGTGTTGCTCAGCATAGGCAAGCACTTCTTTAAAACAGGTTTCTGTTACTGCGGTATCTGGGTTTAAGATGCAAACATATGCTCCTTTTGCAATTGCAACGGCTTGATTGTTGGCAGTAGCAAAACCTACATTTTCTTTATTCTCGATACACGTGATTTCGGGAAAGACTCGTCGCATCATCTCACAGCTATCATCTGGAGAATTATTATCTATCACTATAATCTCTGCGTCAATATTTTTAATAGATCGCTGTACACTAAGTATACATTGCTCTAGAAAGTAGCGCACATTATAATTAAGAATAATTACAGAAAGTTTCAAACGGCTAGTTGTTTTTTAAGGAAGTTTCAAAAGGGATTCTATGCAAGATACTTCTTCCTAGCGTAACCTCATCTGCGTATTCTAGTTCATCACCTACAGAGATCCCACGCGCGATAGTGGTAATAGTAATAGAATATGGCTCTAGCTGTTTATAGATAAAAAAGTTGGTGGTATCTCCCTCTAGGGTCGAGCTCAATGCAAAAATGAGTTCTTCTATATCGCCTTCACTCACTTTTCTAATGAGGCTTTCTATGGTTAGCTCACTGGGTCCTATGCCATCCATAGGCGATATCTTTCCCCCAAGCACGTGATAGTGACCTCGATATTGGCTTGTGTTTTCTATTGCCATTACATCGCGAATGTCTTCTACAACGCACACAATATTTGCTTTTCTATTGGGGTTTGCACAAATTTCGCAAAGGGCGACATCAGATATATTATGGCAATTAGAACAGAAGATAATCTCTTCCCGTAATTCTTTTATACTTTCTGAAAGTGCAAGGGCCTGCTCTTTAGGCTGTTTAAGAAGATGTAGAACTAAACGTAATGCAGTACGCTTACCTATACCAGGCAATTGTGACATTTCGTTTACCGCATTTTCTAAAAGTTTTGAAGAAAAATCCATGACGTGCAAGATAAAAAAAATGCTTCAGAAATTATATTCCTGAAGCATCGTTCCATTGAAATATATTGTGATTATTCTTTTATGAACTTTTTTGTAATCGTTCCACTTTCCGAAGCAATTCTCATAAAGTAAACCCCTGTTTTTAGTCCTGAAATATTTAAGGTGTGCTCGCCATTAATCTGAACATCTCTGTCATATGATAATAGTGATCCCTTCATATCAAAAACTCGAATATCTATTTGTGCGGCTACTGGCAGTCTCAAAGTAATTTCTTCTCTTGCCGGGTTAGGATATAGTTTTAAAATTTCCGAAGTAAAAGTAGCAGTTCCTAATGTTGATTCTAGCATAGGCGAAAACCAAGTACCACGACCATAGGTACCGGCGTACAAAGTGCGCGTAGCTTTGTTGATTTCTAATTCATTTACAATCACATTAGGAAGATTTGTGTTAAAAGGAATCCAATCTTCAAGATCATTATCAATGTAATAAATACCATAATCCATCCCTAAGTAAATACCATCGCGGCCGTTGTGATCCCATACCAAGCAAAGTGCACTAAAGTTTGGTAGGTTTTTTCTGTAGTTTATCCAGGATTCACCGCCATCTAAGGACATATAAGCCTTTGAGCCAGATGTGGTCGTTGCTGCAATTTTATTTGCATCTGTAGGGTGAATCGCAACACTAGTAATCGTACCTCCCGGTGCAGCCATTTGCACCCAAGAAGTAGCACCTCCGTCTATTGTTTTATATAATCTGTACCCACGTGTGGCGTACATTACATCACTATTGCTCGGTGCAATTTTCAAGTTATTCAAATTACCCCCTAAATTCTGAGAAATTGCCCCCCAGGAATTACCGTAATTAATAGATTTATACACTTGATCATAGCCTACATAAATGACACCATTTTCATTTCCTTGTTCAAACGGGGTCACCCAGTTTCCTTCTCCTGGTCCAGGTTCATTCATACCCTCTAGGGTAGTCGCACCGTTAGTAGATTTATAAAGGTTACCATACTGTGTGGTACCGAATATTAAGTTATTGTCCTCATCCATTATAAAAGTTTCCATCCCATCTGCACCAATCCAGCATTGCCAATCTGTATCTTCTCTATAAACAGATGTCCCATTGTCTTGTGAACCTATTGAAATTCTCAACTCTTCTCCTTGCGCTACACCTACTTTGTATAATTGCTTTATTCCTATTCCCGTTGACAGATCTGTGTAGTAATTTGCCGTGATGTTTTGACTGTCTTCTGCTTTAAAAATACCACCATCTGACCCAACGTAAAGCACATCATCTTCAAATAGCAAAATATCTACATCTGCGTGACAGTATCCTATCCCAACATCTGCAGATACACTAATGACCCAATTTGCAGTCGTGTTAAAAGTAGCACCACCATCAAGTGACATCCAAGTGTTTACACCTGCAAGGTGCACTTCATTTTCGTCTACTGGACTCACGGCAATATCCATATCTCTGGGCGCTTGACCCCCAGTATCTAGACCGTCTAGTGAATAACCAAAGTAGTTTATTGAATTATTTGCGAGTTGTGAAAAGCTTACTCCGCTATTTTCAGATTTATACAAGGCGTTAAACCTACCACTACTTGCTTCAGCAATATATAGCACCTCTGGATTTGCTGCAGTAACAGCAATCATTTTCGGACCATTTCCTAAGCTATTAAATATTGTAAAATTTAAACCATTATCTGTTGATACGAAAACCTCTGTACCAGAAGCATACACAACAGAAGGATCACCTGGCTTGAACTCTACGTCATAGCCCTTATCTCCCGCAGCAATTTCTGTCCAAGTAGTTCCTGAATTTGAAGATCTATATATGCCCCTATTTGCTGATGACAAATACATTATAGTAGGATCTGATGGGTGTAATAGCAATTTATTTATCACAGAATCTGATATGGTCGCAAATAATTGCCACGTCGCTCCTGCATCTGTAGACTTATAGAGCCTCCCGTAAGAAGATCCAAAATAATAGGTGTCATTGTCCATAGGATCAATTACCACAGAATACACATACAAGTTACTAAAGTAATCGGTTAATGGAATCCAGTTCTGGCCACCATCTGTAGTTTTCCAAACACCTCCAGTATTTGCCCCCACTATGATGTGATCACTATCGTCTTTATCCACAGAGATGGAAGTAATACGTCCCAAGCCTGGACTCCACGAAGTATGGGGATTTATGGATGTAGGACCTAACTCCTGCCAGTTATCATTTACAGCATTTCTACTAGAAGCCGTCTCGTTTAAATAGGCATCCTGACGCTGTAATTCAGCTAGGTTTTCTTCTGAAGTTCTCAAGTAACCATTCTCGTTCATTAACCGTTCTGCATTGTATTCCCATCTTTTAAATTGCTTATAACCCGTGCCTTTTCCTTTTCCTTTATCTGAAAAATAGGCCTCTGCGTTATCAATGATTTCCTGAACCGTAAAAGTTTCTGTTTCTATCATGGTTAAATACTTTTGTGAATAGAGTGAAGAAGCAGAAAGCAGTATGGTACAAAGTGCAAATAACAATCTCATAGTAAAGGGGAATTAATTAATAAGTAGCTATTATAATAAAAAGCATTCAAAAATAGCTAAAAATGTGAGTTAGGATATTCATCTTTGTAAAATTAACATCTACACATTAGAAAAAAAGGAGATTATGCAGCCCATTCACATATTACTTTTAATAGGTTCTTATTTTGGCCTACTCCTCCTCATCTCTTTTTTAACAAATAAAGACGGGAGCAACTCAGATTTTTTTAAAGCGGGAAAAAAGTCTCCTTGGTACTTAGTTGCCTTTGGTATGATAGGCGCCTCTCTGAGTGGTGTCACCTTTATTTCTGTTCCTGGCGCAGTAGCCGCAAATAGCTTTGGGTATTTTCAGGTAGTACTTGGGTACACTATTGGGTATGCCGTTATTAGTCTTGTACTCCTACCATTATATTATAAGCTGAACCTTACCTCTATTTATACTTATCTAGAAGGTAGATTTGGTAATGCTTCTTATAAGACCGGCGCGTCATTTTTCTTATTATCTAGAATCGTTGGCGCTAGTTTTAGACTCTACCTCGTCGCGATTGTACTTCAAGATTTAGTGTTTGACAGATTGCCGTTTTTTGGGCAACCAGGCGTTCCTTTCTGGGTGACTGTCACCGTGACTATTTTATTAATCTGGCTCTACACCTACAAGAGCGGTATTAAAACCATTGTATGGACAGATACCTTACAGACGCTCTTTATGCTCATCGCGCTTGGTGTGGGTATCTATTATGTCGCTGACGGCTTAGAATTGTCTAGCTTTAGTGACGTGTGGGATACCCTTGCCGATAGTGACCTCTCTCAAATTTTCTTTTTTGATGATTTTAAGAGCGGTAATTATTTCTTTAAACAGTTTTTTAGCGGAATTTTCATTGCCATTGTGATGACAGGTCTTGATCAAGACATGATGCAAAAAAATCTAACCTGTCGCAATTTAAAAGACGCACAGAAGAATGTCTTTTGGTTTACAATTGTACTTACCATCGTTAATTTCATTTTCCTTGCCCTTGGATTATTACTTACTGTGTATGCAGAACGCTATGGAATAGAAGCGAGCAAGGACAAATTATTCTCCACAATCGCAGTAGATTCTGGAATGGGTATAGGCTTGGCAGTTTTCTTCTTACTTGGTCTTATCGCGGCCGCTTACAGTAGTGCAGATAGTGCATTGACATCGCTTACCACCTCCTTTAGCATAGATATTCTCGATATTGAAAAAAAGAAAAATGAAGCTGCACAAGTAAAAACAAGAAAGAAAGTACACATAGCAATGTCTGGGGTTCTTATCCTTGTGATTGTCTTCTTCAATTATGTGATCGGAGACGCGTCTGTCATCACAAAACTATTCACATTTGCGGGCTACACGTACGGACCTCTTTTAGGTCTCTACGCATTTGGATTGTTCTCTAAGTGGAACGTAAAAGACAAGTGGGTGCCGCTTGTTGCGATTATGACACCATTTCTTGGTTTTGCAATCAGCTATGGTGCGAGCGCATTATTTGACTTTGAGTTTGGCTTTTTCATTCTCATCCTTAACGGACTCTTAACCTATCTGGGTTTAGTATTGATTCGTACCCAGAAGGACTAAAGTACAGGCCACTTCAAAATCTATATTATTTTCTTTTAAAAGAGTGAAGAATTCAGGATTTTCAGTGCCTGGGTTAAAAATCACACGGGCTGGATTTAGCGTGATGATATAGTCATAATAAGGTGCTTGCCTAGAAGGGTTTATATACAAAGTCACCGTATCTATATCCTTAAAAGGTTCTTTTTCTACTGAAACATCAACCCCCGAAACCTTTCCTTCCCTGAGACCAATTGCAACCACAGGGTGTTCATACATAGTCAATCTCTTAATTGAAACAGTAGAGTATCGATTTGACTTTAGACTTGCACCAATGACGAGTGTTTTCTTTTTCATTGTGTAAAATTAATCTAATTAGACTAAACTTTAAAGTCTATCGACTTAGTCTGTTTTTTGACAAAGAGTTGATTGTGCCAATGAAATAAACAACAAACGTATAATGAATAAAAAAAAACAACTTCAACTGTAACAATCAAAAAGATAAACCGTCTATAAAATAGAAACGTTTCTCATTTTACTGCGAAATATTTTACGTTGATGGTTAGTGTTAATAATAGCAGTAAAATGCCAATCCCGAGGTTCTAGGCTTTGGGATTGTTTTTTAATTAAATTTCTTAAAAGTGAAACACTAGAACATTTCTGAAGTCTATAATAAAAGTTATCATATCAAATAGATTATTTGAATTAGCCTTTGATTAATTAATGTGTGTTAAGTAAAAAAGCCTTTTAGTGTGAAACTAAAAGGCTTTGGATTTTTACAGAGGGCACAATTACCATCTAATAATGACACTCCCCCAAGTAAAGCCACTCCCAAAAGCTGCCAGTACAACAAGATCCCCCTTCTTTATCCTCCCTTCTTCCCACGCCTCAGTTAAGGCAATAGGAATAGAAGCCGCAGTCGTGTTACCGTAGCGCTGTATGTTATTATACACTTGAGAGTCTTGCAACTTAAACTTACGCTGTATCATTTGAGAGATTCTCAAATTTGCTTGATGTGGTATCAACATATTTATTTCTGAAACGTTAAGACCGTTTGCTTGCAATCCTTCGTTGATTACTTCGGCAAAACGGGTGATAGCATGTTTAAAGACAAATTGTCCGTTCATTACTGGATAATAAGGAATATCCTCCCGCGGGTTATCTGCAATAATCTCTGGCACCCAATATGATGTGCTTGGCCCTTTTAATGCTAATTGGTCTTTGTGTGCACCTTCACTGTGCAAGTGTGTAGAGAGAATCCCAGTTTTATCGTCGCTCCTTGTGAGTACTGCAGCTCCTGCTCCATCCCCAAAAATAACCGAAACACCCCTACTGCGCGTATTAAAGTCTAAACCCCCACTATGATTCTCTGCTCCAATGACCAAAATGTTTTTATACATTCCTGTTTTTATAAACTGGTCTGCCACAGAGAGCCCATACACAAAACCACTACATTGGTTTCTAACGTCTAATGCAGGTACCGTTCTCATCCCCATTAAATGCTGTACCTCTACGCCACCCCCAGGGAAATACATATCTGGACTTAAGGTCGCAAAGACAATCATATCTATGTCGTCTGGTTTTAGATTTGCTCTTTCTAAGGCTATCGTTGAAGCTTTCACACCCATTATCGAAGTAGAATTACCATCTCCTTTTTTAATATGCCTACGTTCTTGTATTCCTGTGCGCTCCTGGATCCAAGCATCATTTGTATCCATTAATTTTGCTAAGTCATCATTGGTGACAACATTTTCGGGAACGTATTTTCCTAGACCAATAATTTTTGAGGTATACATACTAATATATTAAGCTATGAGCTTGCAAGATAAGATTTTCAATATTTGAATTGAACAATTTGCAAACAGTATTTATCCCCCAAAAAATAAAAAAGGGCATCTAAAAAAGACACCCTAAAAACAACCTAACCATAAGATAAAGTAAAAAATGAACTTTTGTAAGATTTACTTTATCTATATCAAAGATAATCTCTTTTTGTCTAACTAAATAGTCATTTCATTAAACGTTTTGTTCAGCTTTGACTTTTGACGCGCTCTATTTTAATGACATGATGTCACAAAATACAAATTGGTACTGCTTTTGAATATTTCAGAAACAAATAAGTTTAATTAAATTTTACCCGGTCAAAGCGGGACACTGAATATGAGCACAGGAACAATTAATGTAGCGGTAGAGAATATCTTTCCGCTAATCAAGAAATTTTTATATAGCGACCACGAGATTTTTTTACGTGAGTTAGTGAGTAACGCCACAGATGCAACCTTAAAGTTGAAACACCTTACTAATATAGGAGAAGCAAAAGTGGACTACGGAAATCCTAACATCGAGATAAAGATTGACAAAGAAGCGAAGACACTGCACATTATCGATCAAGGTATTGGTATGACGATGGAAGAAGTTGATAAGTACATCAACCAGATTGCATTTTCTGGAGCAGAAGAGTTTATCGAAAAATACAAAGACACAAAAGGAGAAGATGCAGGTATTATTGGGCACTTTGGTCTTGGTTTTTACTCCGCCTTTATGGTGGCAGAAAAAGTAGAGATCTTCACAAAGTCTTTTAAAGATGAACCTGGAGCGCACTGGTCTTGTGACGGGTCTCCTAATTACACGCTAGAAGAGTCTGACAGAAAGGAAAGAGGGACAGAGATTATTCTTCACATTTCTGAAGACGAAAAAGAATTTCTTGAAGACAGTAAGATCACAAGTCTTTTGACAAAGTATAATAAGTTTATGCCTATCCCTATTAAGTTTGGGATGAAGACAGAAACCCTACCTAAGCCAGAAGATGCTAAAGAAGAAGACGCTGCTCCTACTCAAGAAGTAGATAACATTATTAACAATCCTTCACCAGCTTGGACGAAGACTCCTACAGAGCTAAAGGACGAAGACTATTCTTCTTTTTACAGAGAGTTATATCCTGCACAGTTTGAAGAGCCACTTTTTAATATTCACCTAAATGTGGATTATCCTTTTAATCTTACAGGAATTTTATATTTCCCGAAGATGAATCAGGATATGCAGATTCAGAAAGACAAGATTCAGTTATACCAAAACCAAGTTTTTGTAACGGATAATGTAGAAGGAATCGTACCAGAATTTTTACAAATGCTTCGCGGTGTGATTGACTCACCAGATATTCCATTAAACGTATCTCGTAGTTATTTACAATCTGATGGTGCTGTTAAGAAAATCTCTAGTTACATTACTCGTAAAGTAGGTGATAAATTAAAGAGTCTTTTTAACGAGAACCGTGAAGACTTTGAAGCAAAGTGGAACGACATTAAAATAGTGATAGAGTACGGTATGCTTACCGAAGATAAATTCTTTGACAAAGCACAAGACTTTATGTTGTACCCTACTACAGACGGAAAATATTACACGTTTGCAGAATTAAAAGAAAAACTAGCTGCTTCACAAACAGATAAAGATGAAAAGCTAGTATTACTCTACGCTAGTAATAAAGAGGAACAACACAGTTATATCCAGTCTGCAACAGACAAGGGATATGAAGTATTATTACTAGACTCGCCTATTATCTCACACCTCATCCAGAAAATGGAAACGAGTAATGAGAAGGTAAGTTTTGCACGTGTAGATGGAGATCATATAGACAACCTCATCAAAAAAGATGAAGAAGCCATCTCTAAGTTAAGCGATGAAGAAAAGGAGACCTTAAAGACCTTTTTAGCAACGGCGATACCTGCAGATAAGTTTACAGTACAGCTAGAAGCAATGGACAGCAATGCAAATCCATTTACCATTACAGAACCAGAATTTATGCGTCGTATGAAAGAGATGCAACAGTCTGGTGGCGGTGGCGGCATGTTCGGAATGGGCGGTTTTCCAGAAATGTATAACCTGATTGTCAACACGAACAATGAGCTCGTTTCTGAAATTTTAAACACCAAGACGGCTAAGAAAAAAGAACGTTTGGTGAATCAAGCACTTGATTTAGCTAAGCTGAGCAAAGGGCTCTTAAAAGGAGAAGACATGACAGCGTTTATAAAACGCAGTTATGACATGATTAAATAGGTTACAATGTGACGTGTTCTGAGTGAACGTCACTGATTATAGATTTTTAAAGCGCAACGATAGAGCATTGTTGCGCTTTATTGTTTCTATCAAACACCACATTAAAGGATGATTTTATCTCATAAAAATATCCCATAATTACCAGTAGGCTTCATTAGCAATTATCTTTACATAATCACTAAATTTATTAATACAATCTGACATACTTCATTCATTGTCAGGTAATTTAATATCAATTTTTAAAATTCAAGGCACACCTAAAACTCAATACTCATTTATAAAGTGTTATTTATTAGGTTTTTAATATCTTAGCTTCCTATTATACATAAATATTATCTTACATTCTAACTGATGAATTTACTATTAAAATTAAAAAAACAAATTGCAATACTAGCTATTATGCTTTGCGCTTCAACAACTTTTGCGCAACAGGACAATGAGTCATCTGCTTCGGCAGCTTATACTCCTAGCGAGCATCCAACGCTCATATTAACTCCCACTAACTTCTTTGTTTCACCTCCGGTGAGAGACTTACCGGTTTGTGATGACTTATCTACTTTTGATGGCTTTATTGTCCCGAAAGATGGGTCTAATACAAGTCACGATATGAGCGCGAAGCGAAAAAGAAAATTGGCTCATTTAAATGCAGCCGGGAGAAGTAGCACGTCCATTGACCCAAAGATGCAAATGAGCATCGCTCCAGACGACTCTAATTTAAATAGAGCTCCCATTGTAAATTTTGATGATGTAAGTAATTCTGCTGCTCCACCAGACCCTTCTATGGCAGTAGGTCCTAATCACATCGTGACGATGCAAAATGGATTATGGGCAGTTTATGATAAAAATGGAACCATTGCGGCGGGCTTTCCAAAAACTTTAAACGATCCACTTTCCGGACCTAATCATGCAGACAATGCAGGTGACCCAGTGGTAATGTATGATAGAGAAGCTGACAGATGGTTTATCTCACAATTTCAGTTATCTGGAAATCCGGCTTTATCAGACAATGTTTTCTTAATAGGAATCTCAACTACGCCAGATCCTACAGGGGCTTATAATGTATATGAATACGAACTTCCTGCGGGAAATGATTACCCGCATTATGGAGTTTGGGGTGATAGTTATGTTACCGCAGGAAACTTTACAGGCTCTCAAAAGGTATATACTTTTAATAGATCCAAAATGCTAGCCGGTGACGCTACAGCAGAAATTGCCGGATTTTCTCCTGCAAACTTAGGTGTTGGGGGTTTTGCCGCACCTATTCCGGTACACTCAGAAGCGGCAGGTGCTGCGACTGGCGATATTAAAATTGTTTATTATCAAGATGACGCTTTTTCAAGTATAAGTACAGATCATATAGGGTTGTGGAATATCGACATGGACTGGACAAGTGCAGCCACAATTAACGCCTCTACAATTTCAGATAAAGTAGAAATACCTACAGCTGCTTTTGATGCGGTCATTGCTGGAGGTTTTGCAAATATTGCGCAGCCTGGAACTACACAAAGAATTGACGCAATTGTGGGAGCCGTGATGAATATGTCACATTGGTATAAATTTCCTACACACGAATCTATTTTATTGAATTGGGTTGTAGAAATTCAAGATGGAATACAAAAATCTGGAATCCGTTGGGTAGAACTTAGAAGTACAAATGATGGTGCCACTTGGAGTGTTTTTCAAGAAGGAACATTTACAGATCCAGCAGAAACTACAATAGCATTAAAAGAATCCGTTTTTATGGGTTGTATCTCAATGGATAGCGCAGGAAACATTGGATTAGGATACACAAAGGCAGGAACATCAACCTTCCCTTCACTTTACTATACAGGTAGAATGGATGGCGACCCTCTAGGGACAATGACGGTTCCAGAAGAATTAGCTATTGCAGGAACAACATCAGTAACATCCAATGATCGATATGGAGATTATGGTCAAGGTGTAAGAGACCCTGCAGATGACCTTACGTTTTGGGTCACCTCAGAATATTCTGGAGACCCCGGTCTTAACAGAAAATCAAGAGTGTATTCTTTCAAACTAGAACCAGAATTAAGCCTGGAAATCACCTGTCCAGCTGATACTACAATCGCTTGTGGAGACGATACGTCACCAACGAATACAGGAACTGCAATAGCAGATTCTGATTGCGACCCTAATCCTATAGTTACCTTTACAGACGAAGTAGAAGAAACATGTGGAAACACACAAATAATCACACGTACGTGGCTTGCTGTTGATGACTGCGGAAATGATCCAGCTGCTTGTATCCAGATTATTACAATACAAGATATAATAGCACCAACGATGGAGTGCCCAGATGACATCTTAGTAAATAACGATCTAGATCAATGTACTGCTATAGTAACCTTTGATATTACTGCAAGTGATACTTGCGGGGATGTGACAATAACATTAATAAACGGTCTAGTTTCAGGAAGTGAATTCCCAATAGGTGATACTCTTAATCAATTTGAGATTGTAGATGACTGTGGTAACACGACCTTATGCATCTTTACGGTAACTGTTGAAAATTCAGAAATTCCAGAGACTATTTGTGAAAATATTACTGTCGAACTTGACGAAAATGGAATGGCTACAATTACTACCGTAGATATTAATGGCGGTACTGGAACGATATGTGAAAGTTCAAATACAACTATTGACATTGACACCTTTGATTGTTCAGATATAGGAGATAACGAAGTAGTTCTTTCTATAGTTGATAATGAGGGAGATGTAACGAGTTGTACTGCCATTGTGACCATTGAAGATAATATACCACCAGAAGTTATTTGCACACCTATTACTGTAGAGTTAGACGCTACAGGAATGGCTTTAGTGACGGGAGAAATGATTGCAGGCGAAAGTACAGATAATTGTGCCATTGCCTCCATTGAAGTAAGCACCACAATGTTTGATTGTACGATGATTGGAGAACATAATGTGACCGTCACAGTAACAGATGTAAATGGAAACTTTAATTCTTGCGATACTACCGTAACCGTTGTAGATGCGACATTACCTACCGCCATCTGTACTAACCTCACCCTCGAACTTGATGCTGACGGTCTTGCTTCAATTGAAGTGGCTGATATAGACAGTGGTAGTTTTGATAACTGCGGAAATGTGACTGTCGAAATTGACACCACTTCATTTACTTGTGACGATCTAGGATTAAACAATGTTGTACTAACAGTCACAGACGATAACGGAAACGTATCAGAGTGTAATGCGATGGTTACCATAGAAGACAATATTCTTCCTATAATAGTATGTCAAGATTTAGAATTTGAACTTAACGAAGATGGAGACACCATATTTATTACTCCAGCAATGATAGATAATGGAAGTACTGACAATTGTAATATTGAGTCTTATGAATTAGACATAACCATCTTTGATTGTGACGACCTTGGTGATAATGAAGTACAACTTACCATTACAGATACTGCAGGAAATGAAGTTACCTGTATCGCAATTGTTACTATAAATCCGTTAAGTGATGCTCCTGTTGCAGATTGCCAAGATGTATCTGTAATACTTGATGAAAACGGAATCGCTACGATCGTACCGCAGAATATTTCTGCAAATGAAGTTTTCGATATTTGCGGGTATGTACTCACTATTGACATTGACACTTTTACCTGTGAAGATGCAGGTAATATTGTACCCGTAACGCTTACAGTTACCAACGCTCAAGGCGAAAGTGACAGTTGTATCTCAGATGTGTTTGTAGTAGACAATATAGTTCCTACTATTGTATGCCCTGAAGGAACTGTAATCATTGCAGCACTAGCACCTTATGAGCTTCCCGACTTTGTTGTGGATGGCACGGTGACTGTTGCAGACAATTGCATTGATCAACTAATTACTGAACAAAACCCTGCAGTAGGCGCATTTGTAGAAGCAGGAGAAACAGAAATTACAATCACAGTAACAGACCCAAGTGGGAATACAACCTCTTGTGAGTTTGATATTTTTGTAGATCCTTCCTTGACAGTAGAGGCTTCGGAAATATTAAAAACCCTGCAACTGTTTCCAAATCCAGCAGCAACAAGTTTTAGTATCACTATGTCAGACGATATTAACATAGAGAAAATAACCTTGTTAGATATTTCTGGAAGAATCATTAAAAACTATAGCGTTTCAGAAATACGCCGGAATATATTTTCTGTATCTAATGCCGCTAATGCTTCTTACTTTGTTTTTATAGAAACAAATTTAGGCATGTACAGTATGCAATTGATTAAACGATAATAGAAATAGGATTTGCTGAGCTTCAGCAAATCTCTTAATAGGAGCTTAGATACCATTAGCATAAAATATCGTCTCCCTCAGGGGACGGTATCATTAATATGCGGTTCATTAATAGTATGTTCCTATTAAATAAACAGTAATTTTATTGCCCAAATAGATAAAAACACTATTTTTGCAGCCGCTTAACTTTAGAAGCTAGGCAACCCTTTATTTCAACCTCTGGCGAGAAACGTGGATGTCGTTATAAAGTAAACTATCAAATAATAAAAAATGGAAGCGTTAGTAAAATTTGTACAAGATGAATTTGTAACCAAAAAAGATTTTCCAGAATTTTCTGCCGGTGATACTATCACTGTGTTTTATGAAATTCGTGAAGGAGAAAAAACAAGAACACAGTTTTTTAGAGGTGTTGTAATCCAAGTAAAAGGTACTGGATTATTAAAAACCTTTACTATCAGAAAAATGTCTGGTACTGTTGGTGTAGAACGTATATTCCCAGTGAATATGCCAGCACTTCAGAAAATAGAAATTAATAAAAAAGGTAGTGTTCGTAGAAAACGTATCTACTACTTTAGAGGCCTTACAGGTAAAAAAGCCCGTATCAAAGAACAAAGATACTAGTAGACAACCTGTCAAATACTCAGCGTCCTTCATATCACTTGAAGGACGCTTTTTTTGTGAACAATTGTTAATAACCAAAGTTCATAACCTGTTGACAATTAGCACTCTATAAGCAATCGATATTTCAGAAAAACTATTTACTTTTAACATATCAAGATGTGATCTAGGTCACGTCTTGATATTTGAAAATGTTCTTTATTCTAGTAATTTCATTATAATTTTACGATTAGGTTAATGATAGTAAAAATGTAAAAAATGTTTTCTTATTTTTTCTAAAATTTATAAAAGTGGAACGTGGTTTTGATCGCTGAACACTCGAATTTAGAGAAAAAGTCTTAAAGTTTAAAAAGCATAGGATAACGAAAGTTATTGCTCGATAAAAATTAAGACTTGTGTATAGCCCACAGCAGCAGCCATATAACAAAACTGCATTAAGAGCTTTCAAGGAGTCCGTTGGTAAAAGGTTAGCCACATAAAGCCATAGCAATGTTTCAGGACTTGTTATGGCTTTTTTATTTCCATTTTTTGACACTTCTCTAGCTTTTATACTGCGCTACAAATCCGTATATTTGCACTTCTCTAAAACGAAGATTTATACATTTAAATAAGACCAGATACATGTCAAAAGTTGCTAAAATTATCTATACTAAAACAGACGAGGCACCCGCACTTGCTACTCAATCTTTTCTTCCTATTGTTAAGGCGTTTACCGCTCCCTCAAAAATAGTAGTTGAAACACGTGACATCTCACTAGCTGCTAGAATTTTGGCAAATTTTCCAGATTTTTTAAATCCAGATCAACGAGTAAATGACGCACTGACGGAGCTTGGCGAATTAGCAAAAATGCCTGAAGCAAATATCATTAAGCTTCCTAACATAAGCGCTTCTGTTCCTCAATTAAATGATGCGATAAAAGAACTCCAAGCAAAAGGTTTTGCCATTCCTGACTATCCAGAAGACCCAACAACGGCTCAGGACAAATCAATTCAAACAACATACAATAAGATTAAAGGTAGTGCTGTAAATCCAGTATTAAGAGAAGGAAACAGTGACCGTAGAGCTCCTAAAGCAGTTAAAAATTACGCAAAAAAAAACCCACATAGTATGGGTGCTTGGAGCAGTAGTTCTAAAACGCACGTGTCAACAATGAGCGAAGGAGACTTTAGACATAACGAACAATCTGTAACGCTTGTAAAGGAAGGAGCGGTAAATATTATACTCAAGAAGACATCAGGACAAGAAATTGTTCTCAAGGAAAATATAGCAGTATTAGCCGGTGAGATTATCGATGCTACCGTAATGAACAAGAAGAAATTACTCGCTTTTTTAGAAGCGCAAGTAAAGGATGCAAAAGAACAAGGCGTTTTGTTTTCTCTTCACTTGAAAGCAACGATGATGAAAGTGAGTGATCCTATTATTTTTGGTCACGCTGTGAAAATTTTCTTTAAAGACGTTTTTGAAAAACACGAAACAGCCCTCGAAAATGCAGGAGTAGATGTAAACAATGGTTTGGGAGATTTATTAGACAAGTTGCCTGAAATGGAGTCTGTAATTAGAGCTATAATTGAAGTAGATCTTGCCTCAGCTTTAGCAAATGGTCCAGACCTAGCCATGGTAAACAGCGACAAAGGAATCACTAATTTACACGTGCCAAGTGATGTTATTATTGACGCGTCCATGCCAGCTATGATACGCACATCAGGGCAAATGTGGAATAAAGAAGGAAAACAACAAGATACTAAAGCTGTTATTCCAGATAGCAGCTACGCACCTTTATACCAAGCAACTTTAGATTTTTGTAGAGAAAACGGCGCTTTTGACCCCACTACAATGGGTACAGTTCCTAATGTAGGATTAATGGCTCAAAAGGCCGAAGAATATGGGTCTCATGATAAGACGTTTCAAATTCCTGAATCAGGAAAAGTAAGTGTCTTAGATCAAGATGGCACGACTCTAATGGAACACACTGTAGAAAAAGGTGATATCTGGCGCATGTGTCAAGTAAAAGACTTGCCTATTCAAGATTGGGTAAAGCTAGCAGTATCAAGAGGTAGAGCTACTAGATGGCCATTAGTTTTCTGGTTAGATGAAGACCGCGCTCATGATGCAGAGATTATTAAAAAGGTAAACACCTATTTACCTAATCACGACACTTCTGGATTAGACATTAAAATCTTATCTCAAGAAGAGGCCACTAACTATACACTAGCAAGAGTCCAGAAAGGTGAAAATACAATTTCTGTAACCGGTAATGTACTAAGAGACTACCTTACAGATCTCTTCCCTATTCTAGAATTAGGAACGAGTGCAAAAATGCTTTCTATAGTCCCATTAATGAATGGTGGCGGTTTATTTGAAACAGGTGCTGGAGGTTCTGCCCCGAAGCACGTACAACAGTTTGAAGAAGAAGGACACCTTAGATGGGATTCTCTTGGAGAGTTTTTAGCCCTAGCAGTTTCATTAGAACATTTAGGTCAGACGTATAATAACAAAAACGCAATTAAACTAGGAGAAGCTTTAGATGAAGCCACAGAAAAATTGTTAGAAAACAAGAAAGGCCCTTCTCGTAAAGTAAACGAAATAGACAATAGAGGGAGCCATTATTACTTAGCGAGATATTGGGCAGAAGCACTAGCAGAAAGTAACGATTCAGAATTATGCGATCGCTTTACTCCTATCGCAGATAGACTAAAAAACAATGAGTCCATTATAATGAACGAATTGAATGCAGCCCAAGGAAGCAAAGTAGATATTGGCGGTTATTATGAGCCTACAGAAACATTGGTTGTTTCTCATATGCGGCCAAGTAAAACATTCAATGCAATTTTAAACGATATCGAATAATAAATACCTTAGGTATTCTGTTATACAGAAGACCTTTTATTTTATGAAACAATTTTTTATTTTTATACTTTTTTCAATCTTCACACTTTCAGTTACAGGACAAGAAAAATTTACGATTAGCGGTACAGTTTCAGATACAGACTCTGGAGAAACACTTATTGGTATCAACGTGATCGTTCCCTCAGAAAACGCGGGAGCAGTCACAAATGTATATGGGTTTTATTCCATCACACTCCCGGCAGGAACTTATGAGATGCGATATACTAGTATTGGTTTCACTTCGGAAATATTAACGATTGATTTGCAGGCTTCTATCACAAAAAATTTGTCACTGTCTGAGAATCTAGAGTCACTAGATGAAGTGGTTATCATTGTAGACAAAGAAAAACTCAATATACGTGATCCTCAAATGAGTGTAAATACGCTGAATTCTTCCACCATTAAAAAAATCCCAGTCGTTCTTGGGGAGGCAGATGTTATCAAAGCCATCACACTATTACCTGGAGTAACGAATGCCGGAGAAGGCGCTAGTGGTTTTAACGTTCGCGGAGGTGCTGCCGATCAAAATTTAATTCTCCTGGATGAAGCAACCCTCTTTAATTCATCACATCTTTTTGGTTTTTTCTCTGTGTTTAATCCAGATGCAATCAAAGACTTAACTTTATACAAAGGCGGTATCCCTGCGAGGTATGGTGGGCGTATTTCTTCTGTGTTAGATATTTATCAGAAGGATGGTAATAACAAACAATACAAAGCAACTGGAGGTATCGGTCTTATCGCGAGCAGATTACTTTTAGAAGGTCCTATTGTAAAAGATAAAGCTTCTTTTTTAATAGGGGGTCGTAGCAGTTATGCGCATTTATTTCTACCGTTATTTGATAATGACAACATTGCCTACTTTTATGATTTAAACACTAAAATAAGCTATAACATTAACGATAAAAATAGGTTGTTCCTTTCTGGATATTTTGGGAGAGATAAATTTGCTATTTCAGACAGTTTCTCTAATCTCTTCGGAAATACTACCGTAAATTTAAGATGGAACCATTTATTTTCAAACAAGCTATTTAGCAACTTATCGGCCATCTATTCTGATTATTACTATGGTCTAGAATTAAAATTTGTAGAATTCCAGTTTGATAGTGGGGTGAAAAATTTTAATCTAAAATATGACCTTACTCACTACGTTTCAGAAAAAACGAAACTACGCTATGGCTTAAATAGTATTCATTACACCTTTAATCCGGGTGATATCTCACCTACCACAAGCACTTCAGGGATTAACCCTTTTAAACTTACTGAAAAATATGCTTTCGAAAATGCCATCTATGTCGATGGGGAGTTTGAAATCACAGATAAGCTAAATGTGCAAGCTGGGGTTCGCCTATCCACATTCAATAGATTGGGACAAGATGAGTTAAATATATATGAAGATAATAATCCCATTATATATGATGAAGATCTAGATATATACCAAAAAGCAGATGCCATTGGTACCGAAAGTTTTGATAGAACTGAAACTATTAAATTCTTTGCAAATCTTGAGCCCCGTTTAGCGGTTGCCTATCAATTAGCAGAAGATGCTTCCGTTAAGGCAAGTTATAATAGAACAGCACAATACATTCATTTAATAAGCAACACGACTTCTCCTACTCCTTTTGACATCTATGCTCCTAGTGGCCGTTTTATAGACCCGCAACTAGCAGACCAAGTAGCCGTGGGGTATTTCAAAGCCTTTGATCAGTTTTCTATTGAAATAGAAAGTTATTACAAGACGGTTCAAAACAGGCTGGACTATGTAGATGATGCAGATTTAATTGCAAATAACGCTGTAGAACAAATTTTACTTACAGGAGAGGCTAGAGCGTATGGGCTAGAATTTTTAGCTAGAAAAACACAAGGTAGATTTACTGGATGGATCGCTTATACACTTTCAAGAAGCGAACAACGCACCCCCGGAAGAACCCCGAATGAAATAGGAATTAACAACGGTGCTTGGTACAACTCGCCTTGGGATAAAACACACGATGTTTCTGTTACTGCTCAATATGAATATTCTAAGAAGTGGTCATTTGCTGCAAATCTCATTTATCAAACTGGATTGCCTTTTACTTTTCCTACAGCCCAATATGAATTTGATGGACTAACCATTCCAGTATACGAGCCAAGAAACGCAAGTCGATTGCCAGACTTTCATAGAATGGATTTCTCTGCTACTTTTATCCCAAAAAAGAGCAGAGAGCGCGATAGTTCAAGAAAGAAACCTTGGGCCAGTGAATGGATTTTTAGCATTTACAATGTGTATAACAGGAAAAATGCAGCGTCTATATCCTTTAGAGAAAACACAGACATAGGACAAAACGAAGCTGTAAAACTGGCTATCTTCGGGATTATCCCATCGATCACTTATAATTTTAAATTTTAAGCTATGAGAATTTTAACCCTACTTTTTAGCCTAGTATTACTCATATCTTGTGAAGAAGTTATTGATGTCGACTTAAATGAAAGTGAACCAAAACTCGTGGTAGAAGCCACAATGATCCGGTTATTAACTAATGACGGAGGAGGAACAGAAGTCAAATTATCCCTAACAGGTCCCTTTTTTAACGACGGAATTCCAGCGGTTACAAATGCACAAGTCAGCATTAGCGATGGCAATAACAACTTTTTATTAAGCCACGTAGAAAACGGAAGGTACGTTACAAAAACAGATTTAATACCAGAAAATAATACAGACTATACCATAACAGTAGTATACGCTGGTGACACCTTTACGGCTACAGAAAAAATTGAAACAGTATCGTCTTGGGAAAAAAATGTAGAACAAGATAATGAAGGAGGGTTTTTAGGGGATGAAATTGAAATTAAAGCATTTTTTAACGATCCTGTGGGTGAAGAAAACTATTATTACGTACAAACTTCTTCTACAAAAGGACGTGATAGAGACATTACGTCTGATGAGTTTTTTAATGGAAATCAGATTTTTGCTTTATACACAGCAGAAGAATTAGAACCTGGAGATGAAGTATTTTTTGAATTAGATGGTGTAGACAGAAATTTCAGTAACTTTATGTTCATTTTATTGCAACAAGGTTCTGAAGATGGTGGCGGCCCATTTGAAACGCAACCTGCAACAGTAAGAGGCAATGTAGTGAACGAAACGAACCCAGACAATTTCCCCTTAGGGTATTTTAGAGTATCCGAAAGAGATACTCTTATGTATATCATACAATAAACCAGCGTCTCTTATGGACTTTAAAAAAACCACAGAATCAGATTCTCATTATCACTCCCTAGAAAAGATGAGTGTAGAAGAAATTCTGATTTCTATCAATAAAGAGGATCAGACTGTTGCTTTATCTATAAAAAAATCACTACCTCAGATAAATAAGCTAACAACAGTAGTTTCTGAAAAATTAAAAAATGGAGGACGCCTTTTCTATATTGGAGCTGGTACAAGTGGAAGGCTAGGAGTAGTTGATGCAAGTGAATGCCCTCCTACCTTTGGGGTAGACCAAGGGTTAGTTATTGGTTTGATTGCCGGTGGTGACGCAGCAATAAGAGAAGCCGTCGAATTTGCAGAAGATAGTACTACACAAGGCTGGCAGGATTTACAATTGGAGCATATTTCCGAAGCAGATATTGTTATTGGCATCGCAGCTTCCGGAACTACACCTTATGTGATAAGTGCATTAACGCAATGTAATGCGAACAATATTGTTACAGGTTGTATTACTTGTAACGGAGGAAGTCCCTTAGCCGAAACGGCTCAATATCCTGTTGTGGTAGTGGTTGGCCCAGAATTTGTAACTGGTAGTTCGCGAATGAAAGCTGGCACAGCTCAAAAACTGGTGCTCAATATGATTTCTACGACCGCGATGATTCAATTAGGCAGAATTAAAGGGAATAAAATGGTCGATATGCAATTGAGCAATAACAAACTTGTAGATCGCGGTATCCGTATGATAATGAGCGAAATAAATGTAGATAGACCCACTGCAACAATGTTATTAGAACAGCATAAAAACGTACGTAATGCAATTAATCTTTATCAAAATGACTAAGCATACAGACCAAAGAATACTTGTAAAAGGCATTAAATGTTTGGCGATTGCATTGCCTTTGCTATTTTTAAGCCCATATTTTCTTTCCCTAGCTTTTTTAAATAAAGAAAACTATATGTTTTACGTTGGACTTTCTATCGGTATTGTTTTAGGCGCGCTCGCAATTTGGCTAATTTTTAAAGGTCTAAAGACTTTCATGCAGGCTATTTTTTAGTTGTTTTATAGTACCGTTAAATACTGCTGGCTACTTGACTTTTATTTTCTCTGCTTTCCCTAAAATTGTCTTACTCTACCA